>NZ_VZZR01000037.1:0-153195 GCF_009650555.1 Pseudomonas sp. EMN2 | reverse complement strand
CTCTCACGCCATCCGGCTCACTGCCGGGTAGGGCGCAGCACCAGCCAGAGTGCCGCGCCAATCAGCACGCCGCCGTACAGGTGTGCCATCGACAGTGGCTCGTCCAGCAGCCATGCCCCCCACAGCACGCCGAACACCGGAATCAGGAAGGTCACGGTACTGGCCTTGACTGGCCCGATCTCGTCCAGCAGGCGGAAGTACAGGATGTAGGCAAACGCCGTGCACAGCAGGCCCAGGCCCAGCAGTGACAGCCACACCTGCCAGCCGCCCCAGCTGGCTGGCGGTTGGGTGAGGGCGCTCCAGGCGAACAGCGGGCTGAGCAACAGGGTGGCGCCGAGCATGCTGCCCAGGGCCGACAGGCGGCTGTCCAGGCCACTGATCCAGCGCCGGGCGAGGAAGCCGGCGAAGCCATAGCAAGTGGTTGCCGCAAGGCACGCCAGAGCGCCTTGCAGCAGGGCCAGGTCCAGCGCCGCAGGCCCTGCGCCGCTGAGGATACCGACGCCGAACAGGCCGAGGAATATCCCGCACAGCTTGGCCAGGGTCATCGGTTCACGGAAGCACAGCGCGCCAATCAGCACGCCCATCAGCGGGGTGGTGGCGTTGAAGATCGCCGAATAGCCGGCCGGCAGCACCTGCGCCGCCACCGAATAAAAGGTGGCGGGGATGCCGGAGTTGATCATGCCCAGCACCAGGCAGGCGCCCAGCTTGCCGTTGAAGTCCCAGCGCACCCGGGTAGCGGCGAGGATCGCGATCAGCCCCAGGCAGGCGATCGACACCCGGAAGAACGCGGTCGGCACGGTGCCGAGTTCCGGGGCGATGATGCGCATGAACAGGAAGCTCGCTCCCCAGACAGCGGCAAGGGTCAGCAGGCGGGCGAGGGCGATGGGGCTCACAGGTGTCTCCGGCAGTGGGGCAGGGGCGCGAGTGTACGTCACCGGGTTGGGTGATTCTTGTGCTTTCTTGCTCAGTCATTGTGTTCGGCCCTATCGCGGGGCAAGCCCGCTCCCACGCTGCCAGTTCAAGGCGTGGGAGCGGGCTTGCCCCGCGATAGGCCTTACGGTCTTCCGTAAAACTCGCAGGCGACTAAGCTCTTTAACTCACCCTGATTCGAGGCCCCGCGCATGACCCAACCCTGGCCCGCTGCCGACATCGCCCGCGTGATCCTCGAGGGCTTCGACGACTACCGCGAGCATTTTCGCCGCATCACCCTGGGCGCCCGCGAACGTTTCGAGCAGGCGCGCTGGCAGGACATCCAGCAGGCGGCTGCGGCGCGTATCAACCTCTACGAAGAAAAGGTCGCCGAAGCCAACGGCCGCTTGCGCCAAGGGTTCGCGGCGCCAGTGCTGCTGGACGTGGAGCAGTGGCCGTTGGTGAAGAACGCCTACATCCGCCTGATCGACCCGCGGCTGGACGATGAACTGTCGGAGACCTGGTACAACTCGCTGTTCTGCAGCCTGTTCAGCCATGACCAGATCAGCGACGGCTGCATGTTCATCCACACCACCCGGCCTTCGATGCGCAGCCACGAGCGCGCGGCGCAAACCTGCACTTACCCGCTCGAAGGCGGGCTGAAGGGCTTGTTGCGAGCGATCTTCGCCGATTATGCATTCAACGAGGCCTACGGCGACCTGGAGGGCGACCTGGCACGGCTGGAGCAGCAACTGCGCGAGAGCCTGCCTGACTGGGTGTGCAAGGACCCGGCGCTGGCCGTGGAGCTGTTCACCCCGGTGCTGTACCGCAACAAGGGCGCCTACCTGGTCGGGCGCCTGCACACGGTCGACGAGCAATGGCCGCTGGTGATCCCGCTGCTGCACCGCGAAGGGCATGGCATCGAGGCCGACGCGCTGATCACCGACGAGGCCGAGGTATCGATCATCTTCTCCTTCACCCGCTCGTACTTCATGGTCGATGTGCCGGTGCCGGCGGAGTTCGTCAACTTTCTCAAGCGCATCCTGCCGGGCAAGCATATCGCCGAGCTGTACACCTCGATCGGCTTCTACAAGCACGGCAAGTCGGAGTTCTACCGCGCGCTGATCGGTCACCTGGCGCGCAGCGATGACCGCTTCATCATGGCCCCAGGGGTACGGGGGATGGTGATGAGCGTGTTCACCCTGCCGGGCTTCAACACGGTGTTCAAGATCATCAAGGACCGCTTTTCGCCATCCAAGACCGTTGACCGTGCCACGGTGATCGACAAGTACCGGCTGGTGAAAAGTGTCGATCGCGTCGGGCGCATGGCCGATACCCAGGAATTCGCCGATTTTCGCTTCCCGCAGGCCAAGTTCGACCCCGAGTGCCTGGCCGAGCTGCTGGAGGTGGCGCCCTCCACCGTAACGCTGGAAGGCGACACCGTGCTTATCCGCCACTGCTGGACCGAGCGGCGCATGACCCCGCTCAACCTGTACCTGGAGCACGCCAGTGAGGCGCAGGTGCTGGAGGCGCTGGAAGATTACGGGCTGGCCATCAAGCAACTGGCGGCGGCCAATATTTTCCCTGGCGACATGCTGTTGAAGAACTTCGGTGTCACCCGCCATGGCCGGGTGGTGTTCTACGACTACGACGAAATCTGTTTCCTTACCGAGGTCAACTTCCGCCATATCCCGCCACCGCGCTATCCGGAGGACGAAATGTCCGGCGAGCCGTGGTATTCGATCGGCCCGCACGACGTGTTCCCCGAGGAGTTCCCACCGTTCCTGTTCGCCGACATGGGGCAGCGGCGCTTGTTCAGCCGCTTGCATGGCGAGCTGTATGACGCCGATTACTGGAAGGGGTTGCAGGAGGCCATCCGGGCGGGGAAGGTGATCGATGTGTTCCCGTACCGGCGCAAGGTGCGCTGACGGGATGCGCTACATGAGGCTCTGACAGGGGGCTCGTGGGAGCGGGCTTGCCCCGCGATAGCGCCAGTCGGGCCACATCCATTGCTTGGTCGGACGCTATCGCGGGGCAAGCCCGCTCCCACAATGCCCATGCGGCTGATTTAGCCTTTCAGGCACTTCAACTCACTGAAATCCGTGCGCACCTTGTTCAGTTTCTGCTGCAGGAACTGCCGCTGCGCCGGGCTGCTCTGTTTCATCAGGTCCACCAGCAGGCTGCGTGCCTGCTGCTCGCTGTTCTGGAAGGCCTGACGGTACTCCGGCGTCCACAGGCTCTCCTTGCGCTGCAGCAACTGCGCAAGGCGTGGCTCGAAACCGGGGGAGGCGCGTTGCTCCATCGCCAGTGCCAGTTGCTGTTGCCAGTGGGCGCGGTTGGCGATTGCGCTGCGGTTCTGGTCACCTAACGCCTGCGACCAGCTCATCACCCGCAGGCGCTGCTCGCGGGTCAGTTCGCCAAGCCAGGGCTCAAGGCGTTTCTCCATGCGCGTGGCGCGTTGTGCGACCTGTTTGGGCAGCGGCGTCTCGGCGTAGGCTTGCCGGCGCTTTTCGATGTCCTGGCGAAACGCCTGGCGCATCTCGGCCACCTGGGCGTCGCTCATGCCGCGCAACAGCTCGCTGGCGGAGGGGGTGATCTGCTCGGCGACCCGGCCGATCGCCTGGCGTGCCTCGGCAGTGCGCTGTTGCAGGGCCGCATCGGTGACGGTATCGCTGGCGACCATCCCTTGCACCCGGTCAAGCCAGTCTAGGTAGCCGGGCAATTGGGTCCTGCAGTGCCAGGCCAGTTGCTCCTTGAGCCGTTCGTCGAGCAGGCGCTTCTGCTCGCGGTTCATGTCCAGGTAGTCGCCCAGCGACCATGGCACCAGGCGGTCGAGGTTGCGGTAGGCCAGGTCGATGCGGTTGCAGGCCACAAGCAACAGGGCCAGGGCAACGACCATGAGCAGGGCTTTGGTCAGGCGTACAGGCATGAGCGAATCCTTGCAGGGACTGGCCAGGCGGTAGACGCGAAGGGCGCGCGGCGGTTCCGGTGCATGAGCGCTCGGGCGGCCGGGCGGGTCAGGTGTTAGAATAGCCGCCTTGTCTTGAGGATCTTCACAAATGGCTCTGCTTGGGCGCTACAACAGTTTGCAAATCGTGAAACACGTGGAATTCGGCCTGTACCTGGACGGCGGCGCCGATGGCGAAATCCTGCTGCCACGTCGTTACTTCCCCAAGGGTGCAGAGCTGGAGCTCGATGACTGGCTCAACGTGTTCATCTACCTGGACAGCGAAGACCAGCTGATCGCCACCACCGAGAAGCCGAAAATGCAGGTGGGCGAGTTCGCCAGCCTCAAGGTCAAGGACATCAACGGCGCCGGCATCTTCCTCGACTGGGGTCTGTCCAAGGACCTGCTGATGCCGTACTCGGAAGAGTCGCGGCCGCTGAAGATCGGCGACTACTGCGTGGTCCACGCCTACCTGGACAAGCGCACCCGCCGCATCACCGCCACCGCCAAGCTGGATCGCTATCTGGACAACGCCCCGGTCGACTACAAGGTCGGCCAGCCGGTCGAGCTGCTGGTGGCCGGCGAGACGCCGATGGGCTTCAAGGCGATCATCAACAACCGCCACTGGGGCCTGATCCACAAGAACGAGGTATTCAAGTTCCTGCGTTCTGGCATGCACGAGAAGGGTTTCATCAAGGAAGTGCGCCACGACGGCAAGATCGCCCTGAGCCTGCAGCCGGTGAGCGAAGCACTGGCCGACGGCCTGCAAGAGCAGATCATGCAGCGCCTGGAAGCGGCCGGCGGCGTGCTGGCGGTGTGCGACAAGAGCGACCCGGCGGTGATCAGCCAGATGTTCAACGTCAGCAAGGGCAACTTCAAGAAGGCCATTGGCGCGTTGTTCAAGCAGGGCAAGATCGTCATCCATGACGACCGGATCGAGCGGGCCTGATCAGGCCTGTACGAAGGTGCGGAAATCCAGTTGCTCGCCACCCGGGCGGGTGTCGCGCAGCAGCGAATCGCGGTCGGCGCTCAGCGCCAGGCTGATGGTGGAGCGGCGCTTGCCGGGGTGGCGCACTTCCATCTGCTCCTGGTGAGCACGCAGGAAGTTGACCGGCACCTTCAGGTGCTGCAGTTCGTCGGTTTCCGGGGTGTGCAGCAACAGGTTGACCCAGTCGGGCTGGCCTTTGCGCAGCAGTGCCACCGGCACGTCGAACCACCACAGGTTGCGCTTGGTGTCGAGGATGGCGAACAGGGTGTTGTCGCTGTCGAGTACCGGGCGGGCCAGCGCTTCGTTGCGGCGGGCGATGGCGGTGGGTTTGTTGATTTTCATGCAGGGTCCTGCGGATTGACGCCAGAAAGGCCTGACATTGTGCGGGGTGGCGCAGGGCGGGGCAAGCTGTGCGATGTGCATTGGCGGCTCCTGCAGTGGATGTGCAAGTCCACTTAGTGGGCGCAACTGTCTTGTATTGCCTGCACTGGCCTCATCGCTGGCAAGCCAGCTCCCACATTAAGGATGGCGCGGTCCATGTGGGAGCCGGCTTGCCGGCGATGAGGCCCGTGCAGACATCACAAGGCCTTACCCCTTGTTACCCACCAGGCTGTCCACCGCCGGCACCCGGGTGTCGCTCTCCATCTGGGCATCGTGCTCAAGCTGGTGGCTGAAGCGCTCCAGCGAGGCGTTGGCCGGCTGCGAATCGCTGGCGAACACCGGCGGGCTCAACAGGTAGCCGCAGAGCAACCGGCTGAGGGCCGCCAGGCTGTCGATATGGGTGCGCTCGTAGCCATGGGTGGCATCGCAACCGAAGGCCACCAGGGCGGTGCGGATGTCGTGACCGGCGGTCACCGCCGAATGGGCGTCGCTGAAGTAGTAGCGGAACAGGTCGCGGCGCACCGGCAGGCCCTGGTCGCCCGCCAGCTTCAGCAGGTGGCGCGACAAGTGATAGTCGTAGGGCCCGGACGAGTCCTGCATGGCCACGCTCACCGCATGTTCGCTGGAGGCCTGGCCGGGGGCCACCGGCGCGATGTCGATACCGACGAATTCGCTGACATCCCAGGGCAGGGCGGCGGCAGCGCCCGAGCCGGTTTCCTCGGTGATGGTGAACAGCGGGTGGCAGTCGATCAATGGCTGCTGGCCGCTTTCCACCACGGCCTTGAGCGCTGCCAGCAGCGCCGCCACGCCGGCTTTGTCGTCGAGGTGACGGGCGCTGATATGGCCGCTTTCGGTGAACTCCGGCAGCGGGTCGAAGGCGACGAAATCACCGATGGCTATGCCCAGCGCCTCGCAGTCGGCGCGGGTGGTGCAGTAGGCGTCCAGGCGCACTTCCACATGTTCCCAACTGATTGGCATCTGGTCGATGGCGGTGTTGAAGGCGTGCCCGCTGGCCATTAGCGGCAGCACGCTGCCACGGTACACGCCGGTATCGGTGAATACGCTGACCCGGCTGCCTTCGGCAAAGCGGCTTGACCAGCAGCCCACGGCCGCCAGCGCCAGCCGGCCGTTGTCCTGCAACTGGCGCACGCTGGCGCCGATGGTATCCAGATGCGCGGATACGGCTCGGTCCGGCGAGCTCTGCCGGCCCTTGAGCGTGGCGCGGATGGTGCCGCGGCGGGTCAGTTCGAAGGGGATGCCCAGTTCGTCCAGGCGTTCGGCGACATAGCGCACGATGGTGTCGGTGAAACCGGTGGGGCTGGGGATGGCGAGCATTTCCAGCAGGGTTTTCTTCAGGTAGTCGAGATCGGGTTCGGGGTGTCGTTCAGTCATGGGTGCTCCTTGGTTCCTGTGCCAGCCTCTTCGCGGGTAAACCCGCTCCCACAGGTACCGCGCGCATCTTGTGGGAGCGGGTTTACCCGCGAAGAGGCCGGCACTGATTCACGCCAAAGGCCGGCTATGGGGAAACAGCAAATCGACAAAGCGCTCGGCGGTCGGCTGCGGTTCATGGTTGGCCAGCCCAGCGCGTTCATTGGCCTCAATGATCACGTAATCGGGCTGTTCGGCATCGCGCACCATGAAGTCGAGCCCCACCACCGGGATTTCCAGCGCCCGCGCAGCCCGCACGGCGGCATCGGCCAGCACCGGGTGCAGGCGTTCGGTCACGTCTTCCAAGGTGCCCCCGGTGTGCAGGTTGGCGGTGCGTCGCACGGCCAGGCGCTGGCCGGCCGGCAACACATGGTCGTAGCCAACGCCCGCCGCCTTGAGCGTGCGTTCGGTCTCGTCATCGAGCGGAATGCGGCTCTCGCCGCCAGTAGCAGCCTGGCGCCGGCGGCTCTGGGCCTCGATCAGCGCGCGCAGGCTGTGCTTGCCGTCGCCGATCACCTGGGCCGGGTGGCGGATGGCCGCGGCCACCACCTCGTAGCCGATCACCAGGATGCGCAGGTCGCTGCCCGGGTGGAAGCTTTCCAGCAGCACGCGGCTGTCGAAGCGCCGGGCTTGTTCGACCGCCTGGCCGATATCGTCGATGCCGGTCAGGTTCACTGCCACGCCCTGGCCTTGCTCACCGTCCACCGGCTTGACCACCACCGCGCCATGCTCGTCGAGAAATGCCAGGTTGTCGTCGGCGTTGCCCGCCAGCTGCTGCGCCGGCACCTGCAGGCCGGCGTCGTGCAGCACCTGGCGGGTCAGGCGCTTGTCCTGGCACAGGGTCATGCTCACGGCGCTGGTCAGGTCGCTGAGCGACTCGCGGCAGCGGATGCGCCGGCCGCCCAGGCCCAGGGTGAACAGCCCGGCGGCGGCGTCGTTCACCTGCACCTCGATGCCGCGGCGCAACGCTTCGTCGACGATGATCCGCGCATAGGGGTTGAGCCCGGCCTCGGGGCCGGGGCCCAGGAACAACGGCTGGTTGATGCCGTTCCTGCGCTTGACCGCGAAGGTCGGCAGGTTGCGAAACCCCAGCTTCTGGTACAGGCGCTTGGCCTGGCGGTTGTCGTGCAGCACCGACAGGTCGAGACAGGCCAGCCCGCGGCTCATGAAGTGCTCGATCAGGTGGCGCACCAGCACCTCGCCGACGCCGGGGCGGGTGCAGTGCGGATCGACCGCCAGGCACCACAGGCTGCTGCCGTGTTCGGGGTCGTCGAAAGCCTTGCTGTGGTTCAGGCCCATGACACTGCCGATTACGGCGTGGCTGTCTTCGTCCTCGGCCAGCCAGTACACCGGGCCACCGAGGTGGCGCGGGGTCAGCAGGTCGGGGTCGAGCGGCAGCATGCCGCGGGCCTGGTACAGCGCGTTGACCGCCAGCCAGTCCGCCGGGCTCTGCGCACGGCGAATGCGAAAGCCGCGGAACACCCGCTGCGCCGGGCGGTAGTCGGTGAACCACAGGCGCAGTGTGTCGGACGGGTCGAGGAACAACTGCTGTGGTGCTCGGGCCAGCACCTGCTGCGGTGCGGCCACGTACAGGGCGATGTCGCGCTCGCCGGCCCGCTCTTGCAGCAGGGCGTCGGCCAGGCTGGCCGGGTCGGGGTAGGTGTGCCCGATCAGCAGGCGGCCCCAGCCACAGTGCACCGCGCGGGGTTGGTCGTGGGGCTCGCTGCCGTCACCGGCCAGACGCGCCTGCAGGCGTTCGTAGGACGGCGCCTGGCCGCGCAACAGGCGCTGGCCGTAGGCGATTTCGTGGGCTTTCATCGATCAGATTCCTTGTTCGCTGAGCCACAGGTTCAGCGCTGCCAGCTGCCACAGCTTGGAGCCGCGCAACGGGGTGAGCTGGCCGTGGGGGTTGCTCAGCAGGCGGTCGAGCATCGCCGGGTTGAACAGGCCACGGTCCTGGCTGGGGTCGGTCAGCAGCTCGCGCACCCAGCCCAGGGTCGCGCCCTCCAGGTGCTTGAGCCCGGGCACCGGGAAGTAGCCCTTCTTGCGGTCGATCACCTCGTGGGGGATGACCCGTCGCGCTGCCTGCTTGAGCACCTGTTTGCCGCCATCGGGCAGCTTGAAGCGCGCCGGGATGCGCGCCGACAGCTCGACTAGGCGGTAGTCGAGGAACGGGGTGCGCGCCTCCAGGCCCCAGGCCATGGTCATGTTGTCCACCCGTTTGACCGGGTCGTCGACCAGCATCACCGTGCTGTCCAGGCGCAGCGCCTTGTCCACCGCGTCCGGCGCACCTGGGCGGGCGAAGTGCTCGCGGACGAAGTCGCCGGCGGCGTCGTTTTCCAGCAGCCAGGGGGCCTGCACGGTGTCGCGGTATTCATCGTGGCTGCGGTCGAAGAAGGCCTCGCGGTAGGCCGCAAATGGGTCCTGCGCGCCATCCACCTGCGGGTACCAGTGGTAGCCGGCGAACAGTTCGTCGGCGCCCTGGCCGCTCTGCACGCCCTTGCAGTGCTTGGCCACTTCCCGCGACAACAGGTAGAAGGCGATGCAGTCATGGCTGACCATCGGCTCGCTCATGGCGCGGAACGCCGCCGGCAACTGTTCGATGACCTCGTGCTCGGCGATGCGCAACTGGTGGTGGCGGGTGCCGTAATGGCGGGCGATCAGGTCGGAGTACTGGAACTCGTCGCCGCGCTCGCCACCTGCGTCCTCGAAGCCGATGGAAAAGGTCGACAGGTCGTCGACCCCGGCTTCACGCAGCAGGCCGACCAGCAGGCTCGAATCGACCCCGCCGGACAGCAGCACACCCACGTCCACCGCCGCGCGCTGGCGGATCGCCACGGCGTCGCGGGCGGCGTCGAGCACGCGGGTGGTCCAGCCTTCCAGGTCCAGTTCCTGCTCGTCGGGGTTGGCCCCGTAGTGCAGTTGCCACCAGGTCTGGCGCTCGACTTCGCCGTGGCGGTCGATGCGCATCCAGGTGCCGGGCTCGAGCTTCTGCACGTTGGCCAGCAGGGTGCGCGGCGCCGGCACCACGGCGTGGAAGTTGAGGTAGTGGTTGAGCGCCACCGGGTCGAGCATCGGGTCGATGTCGCCGCCCTTGAGCAGCGCCGGCAGCGTCGAGGCGAAGCGCAGGCGTTCGCCGTTGCGCGACAGGTACAGCGGCTTGACGCCGAGGCGGTCGCGGGCCAGGAACAGGCGCTGGTTGTCGCGTTCCCAGATGGCCAGGGCGAACATGCCGTTGAGCTTGGGCAGCAGCGCTGCGCCCCAGGCGTGGTAGCCCTTGAGCAGCACCTCGGTGTCGCCGTCGGAGTGGAAGCGGTATCCCAGCGCCTGCAGTTCCTCGCGCAGTTCGGGGAAGTTGTAGATGGCGCCGTTGAAGGCCAGGGCCAGGCCGAGGGGGTTGTCGACCATCGGCTGCGCCGAGCCGTCGGACAGGTCCATGATCTTCAGCCGGCGGTGGCCGAGGGCGACCGGGCCCTGGCTATGGAAGCCCCAGGCGTCCGGGCCGCGGGGCGCCAGGTGGTGGGTGATGCGCTCCACCGCGGCGAGGTCCGCCGGGCGAGGGGCTTGGTCGAAGGGGGTGAAACGTAACTCTCCTGCTAATCCGCACATAAGTCCTTACCGGTTTTGCCGTTGGGGAAGGTGCCCAGAATGAGGGCACTTAGGTAGGGACCGGGGTGGGTTGTGAGAGTTTTAGATCAATCTGTTATATGGCCTGGGAGGCCATCGCGGGGCAAGCCCGCTCCCACGCTTTTGGACTGCCCTCAAGAAGTTGGACATCAATCCAACCCTTGGGGGGCAGTGCACTATCGTAGGAGCGGGCTTGCCCCGCGATGCTTTGATTATTTACCGCGAATCAATCGGCGCAACGCGAACCTGTTCGGGTGGCAGGCCTCGGCCACGGCTCGTGCCACCGGCAACGGCTCACCACTGACCCACGCTGCAATCAGCTCCCCGGACAGCGGCGCGGTAATCAACCCACGCGAGCCATGCCCGCTGTTCACATACAGCCCCTCAAGCCACGGGCAGGCGATATCCGGCACCTGCCGCGCATCCTTGGCCAGCGCGGCATAGGCATCATTGAACGCCTCGGTGTCCGCCACCGGCCCGACGATGGGCAGGTAGTCCGGGCTGGTGCAACGGAACGCCGCGCGCCCTTGCAGTTGCTCGACATCGAGCGTGCCGACGGCCAGCCGCTCGGCCAGGTCAGTGGAAATCTCGTCCAGCAGCGCCAGGTTGCCCAGGTGCTCGGCTACGGTCGGTGTGGTGTCCTGGCTGTGGAAGTCGAAGCTGGCGCCCAGGGTGTGCTCATCGCCACGGGGCGGCGCCACATAGCCTTCGGCACACACCACCGTTTGCAATGCCCGGCTGGCCTTGGTGGCCGGCAAGCGGGTGATCTGCCCGCGAATGCGCTTGAGCGGCAGCCCGGCGCAGGCCGGGAAGTTGCGCACCTCGGCGGCGCCGGCCAGCACCACCAGCGGCGCGCTGGCCAGCAGGCGTTCGCCGACCCAGGCCTGCCACAGGCCATCGGCCTTGCGCAGTTCGAGCACATTGGCGTGGCTCAGCAGGCGGATACGCGGATGGCCCAGCTGCGCCTGGCACAGCGCGGGCGGATGCACCCAGCCACCTTCGGGGTAGAACAGACCGCCAGCGGGCAGGGCAACGCCGGCGATGGCCTGGGCCTGGTCGCGGTCCAGCACCCGCAGCAGGCTGCTGTCGAACGCCGCCGCGAGTTTGGCCTGGCGCTCGGCCTCTTTGTCGTCGAAGGCCAGTTGCAGTACCCCGCAGCCATCCCAGGCCTGGCCGCGTTGCAGGCGCTCCAGCCAGCGGCGGGTGTAGCCAAAGCCGGCAAGGATCATCTGCGACAGCGCCGTGCCATGGGCAGACAGCTTGAGGTAGAGCACGCCTTGCGGGTTGCCCGAGGCTTCCTGCGCCGGGCCGTCGTGGCGTTCCAGCACGCTGACCTGCCAGCCGCGTGCGGCCAGGCTGGCGGCCGTGGCACTGCCGGCCAGGCCGGCACCGATCACCAGGGCTTCGCGCGGGCCGGGTAGTGCGGCCGGGCGGGCGTACCAGGGGGCGGGCGGGGCGGCAGGTTCGCCGCTGAAGTGGCCATGCATCACCTCCCATTTTTTGCCCAGCCCCGGCACCTTCTTCATGGTGAAGCCGGCCTCGACCAGCGACCGGCGAACCCAGCCGGTGGTGGTGAAGGTGCCGAGAGTGGTGCCGGCGTGCGACAGGCGTGCCAGCTGGGCGAACAGCTCGGGGGTCCACATGTCGGGGTTTTTCGCCGGGGCGAAACCGTCGAGGAACCAGGCATCGATGCGCGCATCGAGTTGCGGCAGCTGCTCCAGGGCATCGCCGATCATCAGCGTCAGGGTCACCCGGCCGCCATCGAGGCTGAACTGCTGGAAGCCTGGGTGGATGGCCACGTACTGCTCGAGCAGCGGGCCGGTGAACGCGGCGAACTGTGGCCACAGCTGCATGGCCCGCGCCAGGTCGTCACGGGTCAGCGGGTACTTCTCGACGCTGACGAAATGCAGGCGGGCATCGGCATTAGCCAGCTCGTCGAACAGTTGCCAGGCGCAGAAAAAATTCATGCCAGTGCCGAAGCCGGTCTCGCCGATCACCAGGCAGGCGTGTGGCGCCAGTTCGGCGAAGCGTTGACGCAGGCGGTTCTGCTCGATGAACACATGCACGGTTTCGTCGATGCCTTCTTCCCTGGAGAAATACACATCGTCGTATTGGCGCGAGTGGGGGCGGCCCTGGTCGTCCCAGTCGATCTGGGCATGTTGCTGGAAGCTGGGCATGGGGGGCTCGGTTGCGGCGGATGGCCGATTTTAAGGCATTGGCCCTATCGCGGGGCAAGCCCGCTCCCACGATACATGGCGTGGGGGCGGCGGTGCGCCGATGCGACTTGCCCCGCGATAGGGCCTGAAGCCTGGCGCGCAATCCGCTAGTCTTGCTAATCCAATGAAGGAGCCCAGCATGTTCGAATCCGCGGAAATCGGTCACAGCATCGACAAGGACACCTACGACGCCGAAGTGCCCGCACTGCGCGAGGCGTTGCTCGAAGCCCAGTACGACCTCAAGCAGCAGGGGCGTTTCCCGGTGATCGTGCTGATCAACGGTATCGAGGGCGCCGGCAAGGGCGAGACGGTCAAGCTGCTCAACGAGTGGATGGACCCGCGCCTGATCGAGGTGCGCACCTTCGACCAGCAGACCGACGAAGAACTGGCGCGCCCGCCGGCCTGGCGTTACTGGCGGGCCCTGCCGCCGAAAGGGCGCATGGGCGTGTTCTTCGGCAACTGGTACAGCCAGATGCTCGAAGGCCGGGTCCACGGCCAGTTCAAGGACGCCGTGCTCGACCAGGCCATCGCCGGGGCCGAGCGCCTGGAGCAGATGCTGTGTGACGAAGGCGCGCTGATCATCAAGTTCTGGTTCCACCTGTCCAGGAAGCAGATGAAGGCGCGGCTCAAGGCACTGAAGGACGACCCGTTGCACAACTGGCGCATCAGCCCGCTGGACTGGCAGCAATCGGAAACCTACGACCGCTTCGTGCGCTTTGGCGAGCGCGTGCTGCGCCGCACCAGCCGCGACTATGCGCCCTGGCACGTGGTCGAGGGCTTCGACCCGCATTACCGCAGCCTCGCGGTGGGGCGCATCCTGCTGGAGAGCCTGCAGGCTGCGCTGGCCAACAATCCCAAGGGCAAGCATCAGGGCAATGTGGCGCCGCTCGGGCGCAGCATCGACCAGAAAAGCCTGCTTGGCGCGTTGGACCTGAGCTTGCGCCTGGACAAGCGCGACTACGAAGAACAGCTGGTCACCGAGCAGGCGCGCCTGGCCGGCCTGCTACGCAACAAGCACATGCGCCGTCACGCGCTGGTGGCGGTGTTCGAAGGCAATGACGCCGCGGGCAAGGGCGGGGCGATCCGCCGGGTGGCGGCGGCGCTTGACCCGCGACAGTACCGGATCGTGCCGGTGGCCGCGCCCACCGAGGAGGAGCGCGCCCAGCCTTACCTGTGGCGCTTCTGGCGGCACATTCCGGCACGCGGCAAGTTCACCATCTTCGACCGCTCCTGGTACGGGCGGGTGCTGGTGGAGCGGGTCGAGGGCTTCTGCAGCCCGGCCGACTGGATGCGCGCCTATGGCGAGATCAACGACTTCGAGGAGCAACTGCGCAACGCCGGGGTGGTGGTGGTCAAGTTCTGGCTGGCCATCGACCAGCAGACTCAGCTGGAGCGTTTCGAGGAGCGCGAGCAGATCCCGTTCAAGCGCTACAAGATCACCGAGGAAGACTGGCGCAACCGCGACAAGTGGGATGTCTACAGCGAGGCGGTGGGCGATATGGTCGACCGTACCAGCACCGAGATCGCGCCGTGGACGCTGGTGGAGGCCAACGACAAGCGCTGGGCCCGGGTGAAGGTGCTGCGCACCATCAACGAGGCGCTGGAAGCGGCGTTTGCCCGGCACAAGAAGTAGGTTTGTGTGGGCCTCTTCGCGGGTAAACCCGCTCCCACAGGTCATGCGCCGACCCTGTGGGAGCGGGTTTACCCGCGAAGAAATTCACGCAAATGCATCGGGCATGCCCCACCGGAATGACCTGATGAATTCTTTTCCCGCAACCCGTCCTCGGCCCGGCGCTGCAACACCTTAGAATCCAGTTTCCCCCACCACGGGCCTGATCGAGGACACCATGCACATCACTTCCGGCCGTTGGATTTTCGGCCTGCTGCTCGCCCTGTTGACCGCGCTGCTATGGGGCATCTTGCCCATCAAGCTCAAGCAGGTACTGCAAGTGATGGACCCGGTGACCGTCACCTGGTACCGCCTTGCGGTGTCCGGTGGGCTGCTGTTCGCCTGGCTGGCGGCCCGTCGACGCCTGCCATCGTTCGGCCGGCTGGGCGGCAAGGGCAAACTGCTGATGCTGGTCGCCATTGGTGGGTTGCTGGGCAACTATGTGCTGTACCTGATCGGCCTCAAGCTGCTCAGCCCCGGCACCGCGCAACTGGTGGTACAACTGGGGCCGGTGTTGTTGCTGGTGGCCAGTGTGTTCGTGTTCAAGGAGCGCTTCAGCCTGGGGCAAGGCCTTGGCCTGGTGGTGCTGCTGGCGGGCTTCGGGCTGTTCTTCAACCAGCGCCTGGAAGAACTGCTGACCTCGTTGGGTGCCTACACCACCGGGGTGTTGACCATCCTGTTGGCCACCAGCATCTGGGTGTTCTACGCCCTGAGCCAGAAGCAACTGCTGACGGTGTGGGGTTCGCAGCAGGTGATGATGGTGATGTACCTGGGCTGCGCCATGCTACTGACGCCCTGGGTGCACCCGCTGGAGGCCCTGCAGTTGAGCCCGTTGCAGGGCTGGTTGCTGCTGGCCTGTTGCCTCAACACGTTGGTGGCCTATGGCGCTTTCGCCGAAGCCCTGGCGCACTGGGAGGCGTCGCGGGTGAGCGCGACCTTGGCGTTGACGCCTTTGGTTACTTTCATTGCGGTGGCGATCGCGGCCTGGCTCTGGCCGGATTACGTGCATGCCGAGGATATCAATGCGCTGGGGTATCTTGGGGCGGTGACGGTGGTGCTGGGGTCGGCGCTGGTGGCGTTGGGGCCATCGTTGGTGGCGGGGTGGAAGGCGAGGCGGGCGCAGCTCGGCTGAAAACCCATCGCGGGGCAAGCCCGCTCCCACGTTGGACCTCCTCAAGAGTTGGATTGGTTTCCAACTTTTTTGGGGGGAGTCCGGCGTGGGAGCGGGCTTGCCCCGCGATGGTTTTCAGCCCTTGCCGCCTGGCGCCAGCATGTTCTCCGGCCTTACCCACTGGTCGAACTGCTCGTTGGTCAGGTACTTCAACTCCAGTGCCGCCTCGCGCAGGGTCTTGCCTTCGCTGTAGGCCTTCTTGGCGATTTCCGCGGCCTTGTCATAACCGATGTGCGGGTTGAGCGCCGTCACCAGCATCAGCCCGCGTTCCAGGTGTTCGGCCATCTGCTCGGCGTCGGGCTCGATACCGGCTACGCAGTGCTGCTGGAAGTTGCTGCAGCCATCGGCCAGCAGTTCGATCGACTGCAGCAGGTTGTGGATGATCACCGGCTTGAAAACATTCAACTGCAGGTGCCCCTGGCTTGCGGCAAAGCCGATTGCCGCGTCGTTGCCCAGTACCTGGCAGGCCAGCATCGACAGCGCCTCGCACTGGGTCGGGTTGACCTTGCCGGGCATGATCGAACTGCCGGGCTCGTTGGCCGGCAGGCGTACTTCGGCCAGCCCCGCGCGCGGGCCTGAACCGAGCAGGCGCAGATCGTTGGCGATCTTCATCAGCGCCACCGCGAGGGTTTTCAGCGCGCCGGCCAGGCTGGTCAGCGGCTCGTGGCCGGCGAGGGCGGCGAACTTGTTCGGTGCGGTGATGAAGGGCAGGCCGGAAAGGGCCGCAAGCTCTGCGGCGATCGCCTCGGCAAAACCATGCGGTGCATTGAGCCCGGTGCCCACCGCCGTACCGCCCTGGGCCAGCTCGCAGACCGCCGGCAGGGTGGCGCGGATGGCGCGCTGGGCGTAGTCGAGCTGGGCGACGAAGGCCGAGACTTCCTGGCCGAAGGTGATCGGCGTGGCGTCCATCATGTGCGTGCGGCCGGTCTTGACCAGCTTCTGGTGGCGCGCCGACAGCTCGGCCAGCCCGGATGACAGCTCGGCGATGGCCGGCAGCAGTTTGTGGTGCACGGCCTGGGCGGCGGCGATGTGCATGGCGGTGGGGAAGCAGTCGTTGGAGCTTTGCGAACGGTTGACGTGATCGTTGGGGTGGACCGGCACCTTGCCGCCACGGCCTTTGCCGGCCAGTTCGTTGGCGCGCCCGGCGATCACCTCGTTGATGTTCATGTTGCTCTGGGTGCCGCTGCCGGTCTGCCAGACCACGAGCGGGAACTGATCGTCGTGTTCGCCGTCGAGCACTTCGTCGGCAGCTTGTTCGATCAGCCGGGCGATATCGGCGGGCAGGTCGCCGTTGCGATCGTTGACCCGCGCCGCGGCTTTCTTGATCAGCGCCAGGGCGTGCAGTACCGCGAGGGGCATGCGTTCCTTGCCTATGGCGAAGTTGATCAGCGAGCGCTGGGTCTGCGCGCCCCAGTAGGCGCCCTCCGGAACTTCCACCGGGCCCAGGCTGTCTGTCTCGATACGGCTCATGCTGCGCTCACTCCTTTGTAGTCCGAATTCGCAGTTTAGGCCCTGATTCGACCAAGCGGTTCCCACGCTCGTCGTAGCCCTTGAGCACTTCGCCATCACGGCGCAGAATGCTCTACTCTGAGGTACCCGCCTCCCTTTCTTGAAGGAAATGCAATGACCCGTCTCCGTGTCCTCTGTGCCGCCGTAGCCCTGGTCTGTGCCAGCGGCCAGGTACTCGCTGCCACCCCCAGCCACAATGCCGCCGCCGAGAAATTCCTGACCCTGGCCAACGCCGACAAGCTGGGCACCCCGGTGTACATGCAGGTCCAGCAGATGTTCGCCCAGCGCTTCGAGCAGACCAAGGCGCCGGCCTCCAAGAAAACCGTACTCGACAGCTACCAGGCCAAGGCCAACGCCGCCCTGGACAACGCCATCGGCTGGAAGAAGCTCAAGCCGAAGATGGTCGACCTGTACACCGCCACCTTCACCGAAGGCGAGCTGAACGACCTGGTCAAGTTCTACGAGTCGCCGCTGGGCAAGAAAGTCCTGCGCGAAATGCCCAAGGTCACCCAGCAGTCGGCCCAGCTCACCCAGCAGAGCCTCGAGCCTGCGGTACCGGTGGTCAACAAGCTGCTCGACGACATGACCAAGGAACTCGACCCGAACGCCGGCAAGGCCCCGGCCAAGAAGTGAGCCCAGCGCGATGAGCATGCAGCAACGCATCGAACAGCAACTGGCGCCGCTGGGCACCGCGCACCTTGAAGTGCTCAACGAAAGCCACATGCACAGCCGTGGCCAGGAAACGCACTACAAGGCGGTGCTGGTCAGCGAGCAGTTCGCCGGGCTGAACAGCGTCAAGCGTCACCAGAAGGTCTACGCCACCATGGGTGAGCTGATGGGCGAGATTCACGCCCTGGCGATTCACACCTACACCCCCGACGAGTGGGCGCAGGTGGGCAGTGCGCCGGCTTCGCCGGTGTGTGCCGGCGGCGGGCACTGAATCCTCCCTGGGATTCTGGTAGACTGCCGCCCCCTGTAGATATCGTACCGACGCCATCGCGGGGCAAGCCCGCTCCCACGCTATAGCCCGTGGGAGCGGGCTTGCCCCGCGATGGCGTCGGTACAGTCGTTTTTGTCATTCCGGTCCGCCCCTTACGAGGGCAACCACCTGGAGATTCAACGCAATGAGCCAACCGATCGTCGTGGCGGCGCTGTACAAGTTCGTCACCCTGGAAGACTACCTCGAGCTGCGCGAGCCGCTGCTCAACGCCATGCTGGAAAACGGCGTCAAAGGCACCTTGCTGCTGGCCCATGAAGGCATCAACGGCACCGTGTCGGCCACCCGTGAAGGCATCGACGGGCTGCTGGCCTGGTTGCGCAACGACCCGCGCCTGGTGGACGTCGACCATAAAGAGTCGTACTGCGACGAGCAGCCGTTCTACCGCACCAAGGTCAAGCTCAAGAAAGAGATCGTCACCCTCGGCGTGCCGGGCGTGGACCCTAACAAAGCTGTGGGCACCTACGTCGAACCGAAAGACTGGAACGCCCTGATCAGCGACCCTGAAGTGCTGCTGATCGACACCCGCAACGACTATGAAGTAGCCATCGGCACCTTCAAGGGCGCCATCGACCCGAAGACCGAGACCTTCCGCGAGTTCCCCGAATACATCAAGGCCAACTTCGACCCCAGCAAGCACAAGAAAGTGGCCATGTTCTGCACCGGTGGCATCCGTTGCGAAAAAGCCTCGAGCTACATGCTCGGTGAGGGCTATGAAGCGGTCTATCATCTCAAGGGCGGCATCCTGAAATACTTCGAGGAAGTACCTCAGGAAGAAAGCCTGTGGGACGGCGACTGCTTCGTCTTCGACAACCGGGTCACCGTGCGTCATGACCTGAGCGAGGGCGAGTACGACCAGTGCCACGCTTGCCGCCACCCGATCGATGCGAAGGACCGCGAGTCCGAGCACTATTCGCCAGGCGTGAGCTGCCCGCATTGCTGGGACAACCTGAGCGAGAAGACCCGGCGCAGCGCCATCGACCGCCAGAAGCAGATCGAGCTGGCCAAGGCGCGTAACCAGCCGCACCCGATCGGTTTCAACTACAAAGCCGAGGCCTGATGCATGTCCGCACGCCTGCTCTATGTGATGGACCCGATGTGCTCCTGGTGCTGGGGCTTCGCCCCGGTGGCCGAAGCGCTGATCGCCCAGGCGCGCGAGGCCGGTGTCAGCACCCGCCTGGTACCGGGCGGGTTGCGTAGCGGTGGCAGCGCCCTGGACGCCTCGACCCGCAAGTACATCCTCGAGCATTGGCAGGCGGTGCATGACGCCACCGGGCAACCTTTCCAGTTTGAAGGCGCGATGCCGGACGGTTTCGTCTACGACACCGAGCCCGCCTGCCGCGCCCTGGTTGCGGCGCGTGAACTGGACGAGCAGCGCGCCTGGAATCTGCTCAAGCTGATCCAGTCGTCGTTCTACGAGCAGGGCGTGGATGTCACCCGCGCCCCGCAATTGGTCGAGCTGGCCGAACAGGCCGGGTTCGATCGCGAGGCATTCTCCCTGCGCTTCGCCAGCCATGACACCCGCGCCGCCACCACGGCCGATTTCGCCTGGGTGCAGGACCTGGGCATCGCCGGCTTCCCCACGCTGCTGGCCGAGCGCAATGGCCAGCTGGCCCTGCTGACCAACGGCTATCAGCCGCTGCAGAGCCTGCAACCCTTGCTCGGCCGCTGGCTGCAGCAGGCCGTTTGTGCTTGATCTGCCCGGGTCGCCAGACCCTGTCCCTGGGAAGCCCCCCGCTGTGCCCGATCGCCTGAGCTGGGCGGAAATCCGCCGCCTGGCCCTGCACCACAAGAAAGCCCTGTGGAGCGCCAACCTGGTGGCCGTGTTCGCCGCCCTGTGCAGTGTGCCGATCCCCTTGCTGCTGCCGCTGCTGGTGGACGAAGTGCTGCTGGGGCATGGCGATGCCGCGCTCAAATGGATGAACCACCTGCTGCCCAGCGGCTGGCAGGTGGCCGCCGGTTATATCGGCCTGATGCTCTTTGCCACGCTGACCCTGCGTCTGGCCGCGCTGGCCTTCAACGTGGTCCAGGCCAAGCTGTTCGCCGGCCTTGCCAAGGATATCGTCTACCGCCTGCGCATCCGCCTGATCGAGCGGCTCAAGCGCATCTCGCTGCAGGAGTATGAAAGCCTGGGCAGCGGCACGGTGACGACGCACCTGGTCACCGACCTGGATACCCTCGACAAGTTCGTCGGCGAAACCCTCAGCCGCTTTCTGGTGGCGGTGCTGACACTCACCGGCACGGCGGCGATCCTGATCTGGATGCACTGGCAGCTGGCGCTGCTGATCCTGCTGTTCAACCCGCTGGTGATCTACTTCACCGTGCAGTTGGGCAAACGCGTCAAGCACCTGAAAAAGCTCGAGAACGACAGCACTGCACGCTTCACCCAGGCACTGACCGAAACCCTCGATGCCATCCAGGAGATCCGCGCCGGAAACCGCCAGGGCTATTTCCTCGGCCGCCTTGGCCTGCGGGCCCGCGAGGTGCGCGACTATGCCGTTGCGTCGCAGTGGAAAAGCGATGCCAGTGGCCGGGCCAGCGGGCTGTTGTTCCAGTTCGGCATCGATATCTTCCGCGCCGCCGCCATGCTCACCGTGCTGTTCTCCGACCTGTCCATAGGCCAGATGCTGGCGGTGTTCAGCTACCTGTGGTTCATGATCGGGCCGGTGGAGCAACTGCTCAACCTGCAATACGCCTACTACGCCGCAGGCGGTGCCCTGAGCCGGCTCAACGAGCTGCTGGCGCGCGCTGACGAGCCGCAGTACCCGGCGGCCAGCGACCCGTTCGCCGGGCGTGAGACGGTGGGGATCGAAGTGCGTGACCTGCGTTTCGCCTATGCCGAAGAACCGGTGCTGGACCAGTTGAACCTGTCCATCGCCCCGGGTGAGAAGGTGGCGATCGTCGGCGCCAGTGGGGGTGGCAAGAGCACCCTGGTGCAACTGTTGCTGGGGCTGTACAGCGCCCAGGCCGGGACCATCCGCTTTGGTGCTGCGAGCCTTCAGGAAATCGGCCTGGAGACCCTGCGCGAGCACGTCGCGGTGGTGCTGCAGCACCCGTCGCTGTTCAACGACAGCGTGCGTGCCAACTTGACCATGGGCCGCGACTGCAGCGACGACGCTTGCTGGCAAGCGCTGCGTATCGCCCAGCTGGATGCCACCATCGCGGCACTGCCCCAGGGCCTGGACAGCGTGGTCGGCCGCTCCGGGGTGCGCTTGTCCGGCGGCCAGCGCCAGCGCCTGGCGATTGCGCGCATGGTTTTGGCCGAGCCCAAGGTGGTGATTCTCGACGAGGCCACCTCGGCCTTGGATGCCGCCACCGAGTACAACCTGCACCAGGCTTTGGCGCGTTTCCTCAGCGGGCGCACCACGCTGATCATCGCCCACCGGCTGTCGGCGGTGAAGCAGGCCGACCGGGTGCTGGTGTTCGATGGTGGGCATGTGGCCGAGGATGGCGATCACCAGCAATTGATCGCCGAAGGTGGCTTGTACGCCAAGCTGTACGGGCATCTGCAGCAGACCTGAGCCCGTTCCGTGCGGGGCTTTTCATGCCTGTGAAGAATGGCCTGGCTGTGGGGGCTACGTGGGAGCGGGCTTGTCCCGCGATACAGGTGTCACGCTAATCGCGGGTCAAGCCCGCTCCCACGGTCCCTGCTTGACCAAGGCATGAAATCCCGCTTTCAAAAAGCACGCCGCAGGCATGGCAAATGGCCTACGCTGTGCTGTGTCTAGGTCGATTCGTGCCTTATCTGCCGCCGTGACAGGGACTACATGAAGGGAAATCGGACTCTCGAGGCGCCAAGGCTGCTGGGCATCATCTGGCCTTTCGTTGCCGTTGTGGTTTTCCAGGTGCTGCTGGGCAGCCTCAGCCTTTATGCGCTGTCCTCGGTGCGTGCCTACGTGGCGGGGGAAAGTCTCTGGTCCAAGGCACAGAAAGACGCCATCTACTACCTGAGCCTGTACGCCGACGACCGGCATCCGCTGACCTACCAACGCTATCGCCAGGCCATTCTGGTGCCCCAGGGCGATCACAACCTGCGCCTGGCGCTCGACCGGCCGGAGCCGGACATCGAGGCCGCGCGCAAGGGCATCCTGCAGGGCGGCAACCACCCGGACGATGTCGCCCGGATCATCTGGTTCTACCGCAACTTTCGCAACATCAGCTACATGCAGACCGCCATCGACTATTGGGATATCGGCGACGACTACTTGCGCCAGCTCGACGTGCTGGCCGGTGAGATGCGTGAGGGCTTTGTCGGCGGTACCGTCGACGCAGGCCAGGTGGCGCAATGGAAGGCCCGCATCGTCGCCATCAACGATGGCGTGACCCCGGCGGCCAAGGCCTTCAGCGATGCCCTGGGCGAGGGCTCGCGGGCGCTGCTCAAGGTGCTGATGCTGACCAACCTGGTCACCGCGCTGTTCCTCATCGCCATGGCCTGGCTGCGCTCAAGCAAGCTGCTGGCCCAGCGCCAGGCGTTCGCCAGTGCCTTGCAGGAAGAGCGGGAGCGGGCGCAGGTCACCCTCGAGTCGATCGGCGATGCGGTGATCACCACCGACGTCGATGGCTGTATCACCTTCATGAACCCTGCTGCCGAGCAGCTGACTCACTGGCAGGCAGCCCAGGCCGAGGGCCTGCCACTGGCGGCGTTGTTCAGCCTGCTCGACGAGAACGCCGAGAAGGACAGCCGGACCCTGGTCGAGCAGGTGCTCAGCGGCAGCCTCAAGGGCAGCGACGAACATGCCCGGTTGATCCAGCGTCTGGATGGCAGCACGGTCTCCATCAACCTGGTGGGTTCGCCGATCCTCACCGACGGCCAGGTCAGCGGCATCGTCGTGGTGCTCCACGACATGACCCAGGAGCGTCAATACATCGCCAACCTGTCATGGCAGGCGACCCATGACGCCCTCACCGGGCTGGCCAACCGCCGCGAATTCGAATATCGCCTGGAACAGGCGCTCAACACTCTGGCGCGCCAGGCCGGGCGGCACTCGTTGATGTTCCTCGACCTCGACCAGTTCAAGCTGGTCAACGACACCTGTGGCCATGCCGCCGGCGACGAGTTGCTGCGGCATATCTGCGCGGTGCTGCAGTCGGGCCTGCGCGAGGGCGACACCCTGGCGCGCCTGGGCGGCGACGAATTTGGCGTGCTGCTGGAGAACTGCCCGCCGGAGCAGGCCGAGCGAATTGCCGAGCAACTGCGCCAGGTGGTGCAGAGCCTGCATTTCGTGTGGAAGGGCCGGCCATTCGTCACCACCGTGAGTATTGGCCTGGTGCATATCGCCCAGGCGCCGAGCACCCTGGAGGCCTCGCTGCGGGCGGCCGACATGGCCTGCTACATGGCCAAGGAGAAAGGCCGCAACCGGGTCCAGGTGTATCACGCCGACGACAGCGAACTGTCCATGCGCTTCGGCGAGATGGCCTGGATCCAGCGCCTGCATGTGGCGCTGGAGGAGAACCGCTTCTGCCTGTACGCCCAGGAGATCGCTCCGCTGCAAGGGCAGGAAGGCCCCGGCCATATCGAGATCCTGTTGCGCCTGCACGATGAAAGTGGCCGCACTATCCTGCCCAACAGCTTCATTCCGGCGGCCGAGCGTTACGGGTTGATGACGGCCCTCGATCGTTGGGTGGTGCGCAGTGTGTTCCAGGTGATCCGCCAATGCCTGGACGAGGGACGCGAAGGGCCCTTGGCCCTATGCGCGATCAACCTCTCGGGGGCGAGCATCGGTGACGACAACTTCCTCGAATACCTGCAACGGCTGTTTGGCGAGTTCGATATCCCGCCACGGCTCATTTGTTTTGAAATAACCGAAACCAGTGCAATAGCCAATCTTGGGAGCGCTATTCGATTCATCAATGAATTGAAAGGGCTGGGTTGCAAGTTCTCCCTCGATGACTTCTGCGCCGGGATGTCGTCATTCGCCTATTTGAAACATTTACCGGTAGACTTCCTGAAGATCGACGGAAGTTTTGTCAAAGACATGCTCGATGATCCGATCAATCGGGCTATGGTTGAGGTCATCAATCATATCGGTCATGTGATGGGCAAGCGCACCATCGCCGAGTTCGTCGAGACGCCGTTGATCGAACAGGCTTTGCAGGAAATCGGCGTGGATTACGCCCAGGGTTATCTCATCGAGCGGCCGCAGGTCTTCACCTGCGACAGCCTGCAGCGCCAAAGGATTGCCGCGAGACCCCTGTTGCACCGGGCGCCGGGGACCTTTCGCTGAATACAGCCCGGAAATCACAGGGAATCAAGGAGCTGACAGTGATTGATGCATTCATAAGGATCGGACCCTTGATGGATCCGGCCAGTTATCCGGATTGGGCCCAGCAACTGATCGAGGATTGCCGCGAAAGCAAGCGCAGGGTGGTCGAGCACGAGTTCTACCAGCGCCTGCGCGATGGTCAGTTGCGCCCGGCGACCGTGCGCCAGTACCTGATCGGCGGTTGGCCGGTGGTCGAGCAGTTTTCGCTGTACATGGCCCACAACCTCACCAAGACCCGCTACGGGCGCCACGCCGGTGAAGACATGGCGCGGCGCTGGCTGATGCGCAATATCCGCGTCGAACTCAATCATGCCGACTACTGGGTGCACTGGTGCCAGGCACACGGTATTCACCTGCACGAATTGCAGGCGCAGGAAGTGCCGCCAGAGCTCAACGGCCTCAACGACTGGTGCTGGCGGGTCTGCGCCACCGAGTCACTGGCCATCGCCATGGCTGCCACCAACTACGCCATCGAAGGCGCCACGGGCGAGTGGTCGGCGGTGGTCTGCGCGAATGACACTTACGCCCAGGGGTTCCCCGACGAAACCCGCAAGCGCGCGATGAAGTGGCTGAAGATGCACGCCCAATACGACGATGCGCACCCGTGGGAAGCGCTGGAGATCATCTGCACGCTGGCGGGCGAGAACCCTACGTTGGGGCTGCGCACCGAACTGCGTCGGGCGATCTGCAAGAGCTATGACTGCATGTTCCTGTTCCTGGAGCGTTGCATGCAGCTGGAAGGGCGCCAGCAAGGGCGTCTGCGCCCGGCGCTGGCGGCGGGCTGAAACAATCGCGGGGCAAGTCGCATCGGCGCACCGCCGCTCCCACGCTTTGGACTGCCTCAAGAAGTTGGACACTAATCCAACCCTAGGGGGGTAGTCCGAAGCGTGGGAGCGGGCTTGCCCCGCGATGGGTTTTACTGCGCGTTCAGTGCCTGGCCATTCACTTCCTTGCTATCTGGCCCCATCAGGTACAGATACACCGGCATGATCTCTTCAGGCAGCGGATTGTTCTGCGGGTTCTCGCTCGGGTAGGCCTGTGCCCGCATCGCCGTGCGCGTGGCGCCCGGGTTGATGCTGTTGGCGCGTACCGGCGCCACGCCTTCCAGCTCGTCGGCCAGGGTCTGCATCAGCCCTTCGGTGGCGAACTTCGACACACCGTAGGCGCCCCAGTAGGCCCGGCCCTTGCGCCCGACGCTGCTGGAAGTGAACACCACCGAGGCATCGTCCGACAGCTTGAGCAGCGGCAGCAGGGTGCTGGTGAGCATGAAGGTGGCGTTGACGTTGATGTGCATCACACGCATGAAGTTGTCGCCCGACAACTGCTCCATCGGCGTGCGCGGGCCGATGATCGAGGCGTTGTTGAGCAGGCCGTCGAGGCGGCCGAACTGCTCCTCGATCATCACCGCCAGTTCGTCGTACTGGTGCGGCAGGGCGGTTTCCAGGTTGAACGGTATGACCGCTGGCTGCGGATGACCGGCGGCTTCGATCTGGTCGTAGACCTCGTTGAGGTTGGCTTCGGTCTTGCCCAGCAACAGGACCGTGGCGCCCAGGGCGGCATAGGCCTTGGCGGCGGCGGCGCCGATGCCGCGGCCGGCGCCGGTGACCAGGATGATCCGGCCTTTGAGCAGGTCGGGGCGGGCGGTGTAGTCGAACATGTGATTTGTCCTTCGGGTTCGGTGATGCGACACAGTCCCTGTGGGAGCGGGTTTACCCGCGAACCCCGGCATCGCCGGGGTCTTGCACCGCGGTGGATTCTTCGCGGGTAAACCCGCTCCCACAGACAGGCGCTGTCAAACGGAAATCAGCAGCCGCACAGCGCGCTGTCGATCACCTTGCGCAGCTCCAGCGGGTGGTCCACCACCACGTCGGCGCCCCAGTTGTTGGGGTTGTCCTGTGGATGAATATAGCCATAGCGCACGGCGGCGGTGCGGGTGCCGGCATCGCGGCCAGACTCGATATCGCGCAGGTCGTCGCCGACGAACAGCACGCTGGCCGGGTCCAGGTTCAGCGTCTTGCAGGCGAGGATCATCGGCTCCGGGTCGGGCTTGCTGCGCTTGACGTGCTCGGGGCAGATCAGCAGTGCCGAGCGCTCGGCCAGGCCCAGGCGCTGCATGATCGGTTCGGCGAAACGCACCGGCTTGTTGGTGACCACGCCCCACAGCAGGTTGCCGCGCTCGATATCGGCCAAAAGCTCGGCCATGCCGTCGAACAGCTTGCTGTGCACTGCGCAGTCGCGCTGGTAGCGCTCGAGGAATTCCAGGCGCAGGGCCTCGAAGCCGTCGGCGTCCGGGTCCATGGCGAAGGTCGCGGCAACCATGGCGCGGGCGCCGCCGGAGATCTCGTCGCGGATGCGCGCGTCATCGATGGCCGGCAGGCCGCGTTCGGCGAGCATCGCCTGGCAGATGGCGATGAAGTCCGGCGCCGTGTCCAGCAGGGTGCCATCCATGTCGAAGAGTACTGCTCGCAGGCGCATGCTCATTCCTCGCGCAGGGTCTGGATCATGTAGTTGACGTCGACGTCGTTGTTCAGCTTGTAGTGCTTGGTCAGCGGGTTGTAGGTGAGGCCGATGATGTCCTTCACTTCAAGGCCCGCAGCGCGGCTCCAGGCACCCAGTTCGGAGGGGCGGATGAACTTCTTGAAGTCGTGGGTGCCGCGCGGGAGCATCTTGAGGATGTACTCGGCGCCGACGATGGCCAGCAGGTAGGCCTTCGGGTTGCGGTTGATGGTCGAGAAGAACACCTGGCCGCCGGGCTTGACCATGCGGTAGCAGGCGCGGATCACCGAGGATGGGTCGGGCACGTGCTCGAGCATTTCAAGGCAGGTGACCACGTCGAACTGCTGGGGCATTTCCTCGGCCAGGGCCTCGGCGGTGATCTGCCGGTATTCGACTTCGACGCCGGACTCCAGCTGGTGCAGTTGGGCCACCGCCAGCGGTGCCTCGCCCATGTCGATGCCGGTGACGGTGGCGCCGCGCTGGGCCATCGCTTCACTGAGGATGCCGCCGCCACAGCCGACGTCGAGCACTTTCTTGCCAGCCAGGCTGACCCGCTCGTCGATCCAGTTGACGCGCAACGGGTTGATGTCGTGCAGCGGCTTGAACTCGCTTTCGCGGTCCCACCAGCGGTGGGCCAGGGCTTCGAATTTGGCGATTTCGGCGTGGTCGACGTTGCTCATCTGAACAGTCCTCTGAAGCTTCGATAAAGAGTGTCACGGGGCGGCAGCCGTGGCTGCCGGCCAGTCATTCGTTGTGCCCGCCGATGCGGGCTCCCCAGGCGCGGGCGGTGGCGGCCAGGGCCTGCTCGTCCATCCGCGTCAGGCGGCGGTCCTGCACCAGGGGGTGGCCGGCGACCCAGACGTCCTTGACGCAGTCGCGGCCGGTGGCATAGATCAGTTGCGAAACCGGGTCGTGCACCGGTTGCTGGGCCAGGCCGGACAGGTCGAACACGGTCAGGTCGGCGGCCTTGCCCGGTTCCAATGAGCCGGTCACGTCCTCAAGGCCCAGCGCCCGTGCGCCATTGAGCGTGGCCATGCGCAGTGCGCGGTGGGCATCCAGGGCGGTGGCGCTGCCGGCGACGGCCTTGGCCAGCAGGGCGGCGGTGCGGGTTTCGCCGAGCAGGTCGAGGTCGTTGTTGCTGGCCGCGCCATCGGTACCGACGGCCACGTTCACACCGGCCTGCCACAGGCGCTCCACCGGGCAGAAGCCGCTGGCCAGCTTGAGGTTGGACTCCGGGCAGTGGACCACGCTGGTGTTGCTTTCTACCAGCAGCGCCAAGTCCTCGTCGCTGACCTGGGTCATGTGTACCGCCTGCAGGTTGGGGCCGAGCAGGCCCAGGCGGGCAAGGCGCGCCAGCGGGCGTTCGCCAGTGTCGTTGAGCGCCTGCTCGACTTCGCTGGCGGTCTCGTGGATGTGCATGTGCAGCGGCGCGTCGAGCTGGTCGGCGATGATGCGGATCTTTTCCAGGTTCTGGTCACTGACCGTGTAGGGCGCGTGCGGGCCGAGGGCGATGCTGATGCGCGGGTGGTGACGCAGGTCGCCGAACAGCTCGATGGCCAGTTGCAGGCCTTCCTCCGGGCTGCGTGCGCCGGGGATCGGGAAGTCCAGCAGGGGCACGGCGATCTGTGCGCGGATGCCGCTGCGGTGCACGCGGTCGCAGGCTTCGCGGGGGAAGAAATACATGTCGGCGAAACAGGTGATGCCGCCCTTGAGCTGCTCGGCGATGGCCAGGTCGGTGCCGTCGCGCACGAAGGCTTCGTCGACCCAACGCCCCTCCGCAGGCCAGATATGCTCTTGTAGCCAGGTCATAAGCGGCAGGTCATCGGCCAGCCCGCGGAACAGGCTCATGGCGGCATGGCCATGGGCGTTGACCAGCCCGGGGCTGAGCAGGCAGTCGGGCAGTTCGCGTACCGCGTTCGCCTGGGGTGCCCGCTCACGCGGGCCGAGCCAGGCGATCAGGCCGTCGCGAATGCCCAGCGCGTGCCCCGTCAGTACCACCCCCGCCGGCTCCACGGGCACCAGCCATTGCGGTACGAGCAGCAGGTCGAGAGGGGGAGTGGCGGTGGGCATGCGCGGCATATACCTGGGTCGGTTCGGCGAAACGCGCAGTATACCCGAGCGTCCGGGGCTGAGGGTCGCTATAATCGCCGGCTTTTGATGCCAGGGCGACGGGGAGAGGCGATGCGCGAGCAACTTTTGGCGGCGGAGACGGTGACGGGCATCGAGTGGCGCGACGGCGCGTTGCACCTGCTCGACCAGCGCCTGCTGCCGCTCGAGCAGCATTGGCTGGCCTGTACCGACGTTGCGGCGGTGGTCGAGGCGATCGGCGACATGGCCGTGCGCGGCGCTTCGGCAATCGGCATCTGCGCCGCCTACGGGCTGGTGCTGGCCTTGCGTCAGCGGCTGGCCGAAGGCGACGGCTGGGAAGAGGCCCTGGAAGAAGATTTCATGATGCTGGGCGAGGCGCGCCCCACGCCGGCCAACCTGTTCTGGGCGCTCAACCGCATGCGTGAACGCCTGCAGCGCCTTCGCCCTGAAGAGGACGTGCTGGCGGCGTTGGAGGCCGAGGCGGTCGCCATCCATGAAAGCGATCGGGAGGCCAACCTGACCATGGCCCAGTTCGGCGTCGAGCAGATCCGCAAGCACCAGGGCAGCGAGCAGGTGCTGCTGACCCATGGCAATGCCGGGGCGCTGGCCAGCGGTGGTTTCGGTACTGCGCTGGGGGTGATCCGGGCGGCGGCGCTGGAAGGCATGGTCGAGCGGGTCTACGCCTGTGAGTCGCGCCCGTGGTTGCAGGGCTCGCGCCTGACGGCCTGGGAGCTGGCCGCCGATGGCGTGCCGGTGACCGTGGTCGCCGATTCTGCCGCCGGGCACTTGATGAAGGTCAAGGGCATTACCTGGGTGGTGGTCGGCGCCGACTGTATCGCCGCCAATGGCGACGTGGCGGCGAAGATCGGCACCTATCAGATGGCGGTAACGGCGATGCACCATGGCTTGCGCTTCATGGTGGTGGCGCCGAGCACCAGCATCGACCTGAACCTGGCCACGGGCGAAGACATCCCGCTGGAAGTGCGCGGTGAAGAAGAACTGCTGGAGGTGGAAGGCATCCAGGTGACGGCCGATGTGGAGGCCTACAACCCGGTGGTGGATGTCACGCCGGCCGACCTGATCGATGTGATCGTTACCGAAAGAGGCGTCGTCGAGCGCCCGGATACCGCGAAAATCGCCCAGCTGATGTGTCGCAAACGCCTGCATTGAGGGGTTTTCAGTGGCTTGGCCCTGTCCAAATGGATGGGGCTGTTGCAGGGCGCGGCGGCATCCTGCCATATCTCCCATGCGCCCAGCCTTTGTGGTAACATCCGGCAGTTTCCAAGGCCGCTCGTTGAGGCGGCCTTCATTGCGCAGATCCATGGCACAACTCATTGATTTGTCGTATGTCGTCGCACCCCTATGCGCTGCGGCGGCGAGCTTCGTTCGTCCTTCGAGGGATCAGGCGAAGTTTCACCAGAAAAAGGAATCAGGCTTCTCATGGGCGAACTGGCCAAAGAAATCCTCCCGGTCAATATCGAAGACGAACTGAGACAGTCTTACCTCGACTACGCGATGAGCGTGATTGTCGGGCGAGCGCTGCCCGATGCGCGTGACGGCTTGAAGCCCGTGCATCGTCGCGTTCTGTATGCGATGAGCGAACTGGGCAACGACTGGAACAAGCCGTACAAGAAATCCGCCCGTGTGGTCGGTGACGTGATCGGTAAGTACCACCCCCACGGCGACACTGCCGTGTACGACACCATCGTGCGTATGGCGCAGCCGTTCTCGCTGCGCTACCTGCTGGTCGATGGCCAGGGCAACTTCGGTTCGGTGGACGGCGACAACGCCGCGGCCATGCGATACACCGAAGTGCGCATGTCCAAGCTGGCCCACGAACTGCTGGCCGACCTGCATAAAGAAACCGTCGACTGGGTGCCCAACTACGACGGCACCGAGCAGATCCCGGCGGTCATGCCAACTCGTATCCCCAACCTGCTGGTCAACGGCTCCAGCGGTATCGCCGTGGGCATGGCCACCAACATTCCGCCGCATAACCTGGGCGAAGTGATCGATGGCTGCCTGGCACTGATCGACAACTCCGATATCACGGTCGATGAGCTGATGCAGTTCATCCCGGGTCCGGACTTCCCGACGGCCGGCCAGATCAACGGTCGCCAGGGCATCATCGAGGCCTATCGCACCGGCCGTGGCCGCATTTATATGCGCGCCCGCTCCGAGATCGAAGACATCGACAAGGTCGGTGGCCGTCAGCAGATCGTCATCACCGAGCTGCCTTACCAGCTGAACAAGGCGCGTCTGATCGAAAAGATCGCCGAGCTGGTTAAAGAGAAGAAGATCGAAGGCATCACCGAGCTGCGCGACGAGTCCGACAAGGACGGCATGCGCATCGTCATCGAGCTGCGTCGCGGCGAGGTGCCGGAAGTGGTGCTCAACAACCTCTACCAGCAGACCCAGCTGCAGAGCGTGTTCGGCATCAACATCGTTGCCCTGATCGACGGTCGTCCGCGCCTGCTCAACCTCAAGGACCTGCTCGAAGCCTTCGTCCGTCACCGCCGCGAAGTGGTGACCCGTCGTACCGTGTTCGAGCTGCGCAAGGCCCGCGAGCGTGGCCATATCCTTGAAGGCCAGGCCGTTGCACTGTCCAACATCGACCCGGTCATCGCCCTGATCAAGGCTTCGCCGACGCCTTCCGAGGCCAAGGAAGCATTGGTTGCCATGGCCTGGGAATCCAGCGCCGTGCAGGTGATGGTCGAGCGTGCCGGCGCCGAGTCGTGCCGTCCGGAAGACCTGCCGGAGCAATACGGCCTGCGCGAAGGCAAGTACTACCTGTCGCCGGAGCAGGCCCAGGCCATTCTCGACCTGCGCCTGCACCGCCTGACCGGCCTGGAGCACGAGAAACTGCTGGCCGAGTACCAGGAGATTCTCGAGCAGATCGGCGAGCTGATCCGCATCCTCAGCAGTGCCGAGCGCCTGATGGAAGTGATCCGCGAAGAGCTCGAAGCGATTCGCGCCGAGTACGGCGATGCCCGTCGCACCGAGATCCTCAATGCCAGCCACGACCTCAACTACGGCGACATGATCCCGGAAGAAGAGCGCGTGGTGACCATCTCCCACGGTGGTTATGCCAAGACCCAGCCGCTGTCCGCCTACCAGGCTCAGCGCCGTGGCGGCAAGGGCAAGTCGGCTACCGGCGTCAAGGACGAGGACTACGTCGAACACCTGCTGGTCGCCAACAGCCACGCCACCCTGTTGCTGTTCTCCAGCAAGGGCAAGGTGTACTGGAAGAAAACCTACGAAATCCCCGAGGCTTCCCGCGCCGCCCGTGGCCGTCCGCTGGTCAACCTGCTGCCGCTGGAAGAAGGTGAGCGCATCACCGCCATGCTGCAGATCGACCTGGAGGCGCTGCAGCAGCACGCAGACCCTGAGGAAGAGCTGGAGGACAGCGACGACAGCGTGATCGAAGGCGAGCTGGTGGAAGTCGAGGAGATCGACGAAGAAGACGGCGACACGCCGGAGTGGGTTGCCGAAGCGACTGGCGCCTACATCTTCATGGCCACCGCCTCCGGTACCGTCAAGAAGACCCCGCTGGTGCAGTTCGCCCGTCCGCGCTCCAATGGCCTGATCGCCCTGAAGCTCAAAGAGGGTGACACCCTGATCGCGGCGGCCATCACCGACGGCGCCAAGGAAGTCATGATGTTCTCCGACGCCGGCAAGGTGATCCGTTTCGCCGAGAGCGTCGTGCGTGAAATGGGCCGTACCGCCCGTGGCGTGCGTGGCATGAAGCTGGGCAAAGGGCAGCAGATCATCTCGATGCTGATTCCGGAGTCCGGCGCGCAGATTCTCACCGCCTCCGAGCGTGGCTTCGGCAAGCGTACCCCGCTGTCCAAGTTCCCGCGTCGCGGCCGTGGTGGCCAGGGCGTGATCGCCATGGGTACCAAGGGGCGCAACGGCCTGCTGGTCGGCGCTATCCAGGTGCAGGAAGGCGAAGAGATCATGCTGATCTCCGACCAGGGCACGCTGGTGCGCACGCGGGTTGGCGAGGTGTCCAGCCTGAGTCGTAACACTCAAGGCGTGACGCTGATCAAGCTGGCTGCCGACGAGACGCTGGTGGGCCTGGAGCGTATCCAGGAGCCGTCCGAGGACGAACTCGATGATGTCATCGAGACGGGCGAGGAGGGCGCAACGCTCGACGCGGTGGATGCCGCTGACGAGGACAGCGCCGGCGCTGAAGAGGCGCCGCAAGAGTAAGCAAGTGCAACAACCCGAACGGGGCGACCAAGGTCGCCCCGTTTGACTGATTAGAGCAGGCATCGTCCTGAAGGGCGGTGCAATACCCTATGGGAGCGGGTTTACCCGCGAATGAAGACACCGCGGTGCAAGATTCGCGGGTAAACCCGCTCCCACGGGGGTTCCGGCAGTATCGAAGATTGCAGATTTGTACTATTTGGCAGAGCGAGAGTGGATGTGAGCAAACGAGCCTTTAACTTCTGCGCAGGCCCTGCCGCGCTTCCTGATGCCGTCCTGCAGCGTGCCCAGGCAGAAATGCTGGACTGGCGCGGCAAGGGTCTGTCGGTGATGGAAATGAGCCATCGCAGCGACGACTACGTGGCCATCGCCGAGAAGGCCGAGCAGGACCTGCGTGACCTGCTGTCCGTCCCCTCCAACTACAAGGTGCTGTTCCTGCAGGGGGGCGCCAGCCAGCAGTTCGCCGAGATCCCGCTGAACCTGCTGCCGGAAAACGGCACTGCGGACTATGTCGAGACCGGTATCTGGTCGAAAAAGGCCATCGAGGAAGCGCGTCGTTTCGGTCACGTCAATGTCGCTGCCAGTGCCAAGCCCTACGACTACCTGGCCATCCCGGGCCAGAACGAGTGGCAGCTGAGCAAGAACGCCGCCTACCTGCACTACGCCTCCAACGAGACAATCGGCGGCCTGCAGTTCGACTGGGTACCCGAGGCCGGTGACGTGCCGCTGGTGGTCGACATGTCCTCCGACATCCTTTCGCGCCCGATCGACGTGTCGCAGTTCGGCCTGATCTACGCCGGCGCGCAGAAGAATATCGGCCCGAGCGGCCTGGTGGTGGTGATCGTGCGTGAAGACCTGTTGGGGCGTGCCCGCAGCAGCTGCCCGACCATGCTCGACTACAAGGTCTCGGCCGACAACGGCTCGATGTACAACACCCCGGCCACCTATTCCTGGTACCTCTCGGGCCTTGTGTTCGAGTGGCTCAAGGAGCAGGGTGGTGTCGAAGCCATGGAACAGCGCAACCGGGCGAAGAAGGACCGTCTCTACGGCTTCATCGATTCCAGCGAGTTCTACACCAACCCGATCAGCGTCAATGCCCGTTCCTGGATGAACGTGCCGTTCCGCCTGGCCGACGAGCGTCTGGACAAGGCCTTCCTGGCCGGCGCCGACGCCCGTGGCCTGCTGAACCTCAAAGGCCATCGGTCGGTTGGCGGCATGCGCGCCTCGATCTATAACGCCCTGGGCCTGGAAGCGGTCGAGGCGCTGGTGGGTTACATGGCTGAATTCGAGAAGGAGCACGGCTGATGTCCGAACAGGAACTCAAGGCCCTGCGCGTACGCATCGACAGCCTCGACGAGAAGATCCTCGAGCTGATCAGTGACCGCGCGCGCTGCGCCGAAGAAGTGGCGCGGGTCAAGACCGCCTCGCTGGCCGAAGGCGAGAAGCCGGTGTTCTATCGCCCTGAGCGCGAAGCCGCCGTGCTCAAGCGCGTGATGGAGCGCAACAAGGGCCCGCTGGGCAACGAAGAGATGGCGCGGTTGTTCCGCGAGATCATGTCGTCGTGCCTGGCGCTTGAAGAGCCGTTGAAGATTGCCTACCTCGGCCCCGAGGGGACCTTCACCCAGGCTGCGGCCATGAAGCACTTCGGCCATGCCGTGGTCAGCCGCCCGATGGCGGCCATCGACGAAGTGTTCCGCGAAGTGGCGGCCGGTGCCGTCAACTTCGGCGTGGTGCCCGTGGAGAACTCCACCGAGGGTGCGGTCAGCCATACCCTGGACAGCTTCCTCGAGCACGACATGGTGATCTGCGGTGAGGTCGAGCTGCGCATCCACCATCACCTGCTGGTGGGCGAGAACACCAAGACCGACAGCATCACCCGCATCTACTCCCACGCCCAGTCGCTGGCCCAGTGCCGCAAGTGGCTGGATGCGCATTACCCGAATGTCGAGCGCGTGGCGGTTTCGAGCAACGCTGAGGCGGCCAAGCGGGTCAAGGGTGAGTGGAACTCGGCGGCGATCGCCGGCGACATGGCGGCGAACCTGTATGGCCTGACCCGTCTGGCCGAGAAGATCGAGGATCGCCCGGACAACTCCACGCGCTTCCTGATGATCGGTAACCAGGAAGTGCCGCCGACCGGCGACGACAAGACGTCGATCATCGTTTCCATGAGCAACAAGCCGGGCGCGCTGCACGAGCTGCTGGTGCCCTTCCATGAGAACGGCATCGACCTGACGCGCATCGAGACCCGTCCGTCGCGCAGTGGCAAGTGGACCTACGTGTTCTTCATCGACTTCGTCGGCCATCACCGCGATCCGCTGATCAAGGCGGTGCTCGAGAAGATCAGCCAGGAGGCTGTGGCGCTGAAGGTGTTGGGCTCTTATCCGAAAGCGGTGCTCTGAGGGTTGCTTGAGCGCCCATCGCGGGGCAAGTCGGCCGCTCCCACGTTTGAAGCGTGGGGGCGGCGGTGCGCCGATGCGACTTGCCCCGCGATGGGCCTCACAGACTGTCTTGATTTCTGAACAGGGTTCGCACTCGTGGTAGATGCCGTAACAAATAAATCCACCCCGCTTATCGGTCGCCTGGTCGTCGTCGGCCTCGGCCTGATCGGTGGCTCTTTCGCCAAAGGCCTGCGTGAAAGCGGCCTGTGCCGCGAAGTGGTCGGTGTCGATCTGGATGCCGAATCGCGCAAGCAGGCGGTAGTGCTGGGTGTGGTCGATCGCTGTGAAGCCGACCTGGCTGCGGCCTGTGTCGGTGCCGACGTGATTCAGCTGGCCGTACCGATCCTGGCCATGGAGAAGGTTCTGGCGCGCTTGGCGCAGCTCGACCTTGGCGATGCGGTCATCACCGATGTCGGCAGCGCCAAGGGCAATGTGGTGCGCGCCGCCCGTGAGGCTTTCGCCGCTGGGCTGTCGCGCTTTGTCCCGGGCCACCCGATTGCCGGTTCCGAGCAGAGCGGGGTGGAGGCTTCCAATGCCGCGCTGTTCCGCCGGCACAAGGTCATCCTCACGCCATTGGCTGAAACCGACCCCGCGGCCTTGGTCCTGGTCGATCGGCTGTGGCGCGCGCTGGACGCCGATGTCGAGCACATGCCGGTGGAGCGTCACGACGAAGTGCTGGCTGCCACCAGTCACCTGCCGCACCTGCTGGCATTCGGCCTGGTCGACTCGCTGGCCAAGCGCAATGAAAACCTGGACATCTTCCGGTACGCTGCGGGGGGCTTCCGCGATTTCACGAGAATCGCCGGCAGCGACCCGATCATGTGGCATGACATCTTCCTCGCCAACCGGGAAGCGGTCCTGCGTACCCTCGATACATTTCGCAGCGACCTCGACGCCTTGCGCGACGCGGTCGATGCTGGAGACGGGCACCAACTGCTGGGTGTATTCACCCGCGCCCGGGTTGCCCGCGAGCATTTCAGTAAAATCCTTGCCCGCCGGGCCTATGTGGACGCTATGAACGCCAACGACCTGATTTTCCTGGCCCAACCTGGTGGCCGCGTATCCGGACGGATTCGCGTACCGGGCGACAAATCGATTTCCCACCGTTCGATCATGCTCGGCTCCCTGGCCGAAGGCACCACCGAAGTCGAAGGCTTCCTCGAAGGTGAAGACGCGCTTGCCACCCTGCAGGCGTTCCGTGACATGGGTGTGGTCATCGAGGGCCCGCAACATGGCCGCGTGACCATTCACGGAGTCGGGCTGCACGGCCTGAAGCCGCCACCTGGCCCGCTCTATGTCGGTAACTCTGGTACCTCGATGCGCCTGCTCTCGGGCCTGCTGGCCGGCCAGCCGTTCGACGTGACCATGACCGGCGATGCCTCGCTGTCCAAGCGCCCGATGAACCGCGTGGCCAACCCGCTGCGCGAAATGGGCGCCGTGGTCGAAACCGGCCCGGAAGGGCGTCCGCCGCTGACCATCCGTGGCGGCGCCAAGCTCAAGGCCCTGACCTACACGCTGCCGATGGCGAGTGCCCAGGTTAAGTCCTGCCTGCTGCTGGCGGGCCTGTACGCCGAAGGCACCACCACCGTCACCGAGCCGGCCCCGACTCGTGACCACACCGAGCGCATGCTGCGTGGCTTCGGCTACTCGGTTGCGTCGAACGGCCCGGTCGCCTCGCTGCAGTCGGGTGGCAAGCTCACCGCGACCCGCATCGAGGTGCCGGCGGACATCTCTTCCGCAGCGTTCTTCCTGGTGGCCGCTTCGATCGCCGAAGGTTCCGAGCTGGTTCTGGAGCATGTCGGCATCAACCCCACCCGTACCGGCGTGATCGACATCCTGCGCCTGATGGGCGGCGACATCACCCTGGAAAACCAGCGTGAAGTCGGCGGCGAACCGGTGGCCGACCTGCGTGTGCGTGGCGCCAAGCTCAAGGGCATCGACATCCCTGAAGAGTTGGTGCCGCTGGCCATCGACGAGTTCCCGGTGCTGTTCGTTGCTGCTGCCTGCGCCGAAGGGCGTACCGTGCTGCGCGGTGCCGAAGAGCTGCGGGTCAAGGAATCGGATCGCATCCAGGTGATGGCCGACGGCCTGATCACGCTGGGCGTGAAGTGCGAGCCTACCCCTGATGGCATTATCATCGACGGCGGCCAGATCGGCGGCGGTGAAGTGCACGGTCACGGTGACCACCGCATCGCCATGGCTTTCAGCGTCGCATCGCTGCGCGCCACTGCACCGATCGTCATTCATGACTGCGCCAACGTCGCCACGTCGTTCCCCAACTTCCTGGCACTGTGCAAGGAAGTCGGTATTCGCGTCGCAGAAGAGGGCAAGTCGTGAATTCGCAAGCGCCGGTCATCACCATCGACGGGCCGAGCGGCTCGGGCAAGGGTACGGTCGCAGGGCTGCTGGCCCGTGAGCTGGGCTGGCGTCTGCTCGACTCCGGCGCCTTGTATCGCCTGCTGGCATTCAATGCCAGCAACCATGGTGTCGACCTGACCAATGAAGAGCTGCTCAAGGCGCTGGCGGCCCATCTGGACGTACAGTTCATCGCCGCCGAGCCTGGCAAGCTGCAGCAGATCATTCTCGAAGGTGAGGATGTCAGCAACGTCATCCGTACCGAAACGGTTGGTGCTGGCGCCTCGATGGTCGCCTCGCTGCCGGCGGTGCGTGAGGCGCTGCTGCAGCGCCAGCGGGCTTTCCGCGAAGCGCCCGGGCTGATCGCCGATGGCCGTGACATGGGCACGGTGGTGTTCCCGGACGCGCCGTTGAAGGTGTTCCTCACCGCCAGTGCCGAGGAGCGTGCCCGTCGCCGTTACCTGCAGTTGAAGGGCAAGGGCGAAGATGTTAGTCTGTCGAGTCTGCTAGATGAGATCCGTGCGCGCGATGAGCGCGACACCCAGCGCGCAGTGGCCCCGCTCAAGCCGGCGGCCGATGCGATCCAGCTGGATTCCACGGAGTTGTCCATCGAGCAGGTGCTGCAACGCATCAGAAGCGAGCTCGCCCTGCGCGACTTGGTCTGATGGAGAGGAGAGCGGGCAGGGGCACCAGTCAACGTCCTGTCAGCACTTCTTAACTTAACGAAACCCACATTGTCTGGAATGTGGCTATGGGCGTCTTTTTCGCCCGAATCTACAGGAATTAAAATGAGCGAAAGCTTTGCAGAACTCTTTGAAGAAAGCCTGAAAACCCTCAATCTTCAGCCGGGTGCCATCATCACCGGTATCGTTGTCGACATCGACGGCGACTGGGTTACCGTACACGCTGGCCTGAAGTCCGAGGGTGTCATCCCGCTCGAGCAGTTCTACAACGAAGCTGGCGAACTGACCATCAAGGTCGGTGACGAAGTTCACGTTGCGCTGGACGCGGTCGAAGACGGCTTCGGCGAAACCAAGCTGTCCCGTGAAAAAGCCAAGCGCGCTGAGTGCTGGATTGTTCTGGAAGCTGCTTTCGCTGCTGAAGAAGTGGTCAAGGGCGTTATCAACGGTAAGGTTAAAGGCGGCTTCACTGTCGACGTTAACGGCATCCGTGCGTTCCTGCCGGGCTCCCTGGTTGATGTCCGCCCAGTGCGCGACACCACCCACCTCGAAGGCAAAGAGCTGGAATTCAAGGTCATCAAGCTGGACCAGAAGCGCAACAACGTTGTCGTTTCCCGTCGCAGCGTCCTGGAAGCCGAAAACAGCGCCGAGCGCGAAGCTCTGCTGGAATCGCTGCAGGAAGGCCAGCAGGTCAAAGGTATCGTCAAGAACCTCACCGACTACGGTGCGTTCGTTGACCTGGGCGGCGTCGATGGTCTGCTGCACATCACCGACATGGCCTGGAAGCGTATCAAGCACCCGTCCGAGATCGTCAACGTTGGCGACGAGATCGACGTCAAGGTCCTGAAGTACGATCGCGAGCGCAACCGCGTTTCGCTGGGTCTGAAGCAACTGGGTGAAGACCCATGGGTTGCTATCAAAGCCCGTTACCCAGAGAGCACCCGCGTCACCGCTCGCGTTACCAACCTGACCGACTACGGCTGCTTCGCTGAGCTGGAAGAAGGCGTTGAAGGCCTGGTACACGTTTCCGAAATGGACTGGACCAACAAGAACATCCACCCGTCGAAAGTCGTTCAGGTTGGCGACGAAGTGGAAGTCATGGTTCTGGACATCGACGAAGAGCGTCGTCGTATCTCCCTGGGCATCAAGCAGTGCAAGTCCAACCCATGGGAAGACTTCTCCGGCCAGTTCAACAAGGGTGACAAGATCACCGGTACCATCAAGTCGATCACCGACTTCGGTATCTTCATCGGTCTGGACGGCGGCATCGACGGTCTGGTTCACCTGTCCGACATCTCCTGGAACGAAGCTGGCGAAGAAGCCGTGCGTCGCTTCAAGAAGGGCGACGAGCTGGAAACCGTCATCCTGTCGGTCGACCCAGAGCGCGAGCGCATCTCCCTGGGCATCAAGCAGCTGGAAGACGATCCGTTCTCCAACTTCGTTTCGATCAACGACAAGGGCGCTATCGTCAAAGGTATCGTCAAGGAAGTTGACGCCAAGGGCGCTATCGTGACCCTGGCCGACGACATCGAAGCTACTCTGAAGGCTTCCGAAATCAGCCGTGACCGCGTTGAAGACGCCCGTAACGTGCTGAAGGAAGGCGAAGAGATCGAAGCCAAGATCATCAGCGTCGACCGCAAGTCCCGCGTCATCAGCCTGTCCATCAAGTCGAAGGACGATGCTGAAGAGCGCGAAGCCATCCAGAGCCTGAAAAACGCTCCGGAAGCGGCTGCCGATACCACCATGGCTGCGCTGCTGCGCGAAGCAATGGCCAAGCAGAACTGAGTTCTGTTTGATCGGTAAGAAAAAGGGCGACTTCGGTCGCCCTTTTTCATGTCTGCAGTTCAGCTGCTTGCGCCCTGGGTTGCCGGTAATCGCCACTCAGGCGGGCTGTAGCCTTATCTTGAATTTTTTCTTTTAGTCAAGAACTACCCTGTTCAAATGTTCCGGAGCGTGCTACAACCTGATTAAGCAATGATCTAGCTGCTTGATAACGAAGGGAAAAATATGACGAAGTCGGAGCTGATCGAACGTATTGTCACCCATCAGGGGCTGCTCTCGTCCAAGGACGTCGAGTTGGCCATCAAGACCATGCTTGAGCAGATGTCGCAGTGCCTGGCGACCGGGGATCGCATCGAGATTCGCGGCTTCGGCAGCTTCTCTTTGCACTACCGCGCTCCGCGTGTAGGCCGCAACCCCAAGACCGGCCAGTCGGTCAGCCTCGAAGGCAAATTCGTGCCGCACTTCAAACCGGGCAAAGAGCTGCGGGATCGCGTCAATGAAGACGAGCACGAACCTATCTGAATGCAAGGAACACTCTGATGCGTAACCTCAAGCGCGCCTTGGTGGTGCTGTTCGTGCTGCTGTTGGCGGCGGTGGTGGTGTTCTTCGTGCTGGAGAACCAGCAGTCGGTGGCTCTGGTGTTGTTCGGCTGGTCGGCGCCGGCGATGCCGGTTGCGGTGCTGGTGCTGGCTGCCCTGGTGCTCGGGCTGGCGGTGGGGCCTCTGCTCGGGGCCTACGGCCTGATGCGCGGCAAGCGCAAGATCCGTGCATCTGTGCGCAGGGAAATGCTTTCCGATAACTGAGACTTGTCTCACAGCAGGCGTCCTGTTCGTGTTCTATGTAGTCTGTTGAAGGGGTGGATTAATGGGTCACTTCTTCCAAGGCTGCCGAAGGACCCAGCAGAATGCACTTTCCCTCGATCTCCCATCATGGCGGTACCCGCGGGGTAACCGGCTCCTGTCATCGGCTTCATCTTGATCCTGCCACCAGCCTGCTGATTGATTGTGGGCTGGAGCAAGGTGTGGATGTCGCACCTGGGGTGAGTAGCGCCACGCTCGGCTTCGATGTCTCCGGCATCCAGGCCTTGATCGTCACCCATGTTCATCTTGATCACGTCGGTCGCATCCCCGCCCTTTTTGCGGCGGGTTTTCGTGGCCCCATCTATTGCAGTGAGCCGTCGGCCAGGTTGTTGCCGATCGTCCTGGAGGACGCGTACAGGCTTGGGGTCAGTAGTGAGCCCGGGCAGGTGGCTCGGTATGTGGCATTTCTGCAGCAGCATATTGTCCCGGTGCCGTTCGAGCACTGGCAGGTGGTGGTCGAGCGTCCGGCGCTGTGTTGCAGTATCCGGCTTCAGCGGGCAGGGCATCTGCTTGGCTCGGCGTATATCGAGTGCGAGGTGGAACTGGATGGCAGCAGTACTCGAGTGGTCTTCTCGGGTGATCTGGGGGCCTGCGGCAATCCTTTGTTGCGCCCGTTGCTGCCGCCCGAGCGCGCCGATGTGCTGGTGCTGGAAAGCACCTATGGCGATCGCCTGCATCCGGATCGCAGTGGGCGGCGTCAGCAGCTGGAAGCGGCTGTTGATCGTGCATTGATTGATCAGGGCACGATTCTGATCCCTGCTTTCAGTCTTGGCAGGACTCAGGAGTTGCTCTATGAGCTGGAAGATCTACTCCATCACAAGAATCTGTTGAACAAGCCGGCTGACGAGGTCGCTGGTGACTTCCCTGGCTGGTCCCATCTGCCTGTGATTCTCGATTCTCCGCAGGCTCAGCGGGTTACCCGTGTGTACAGGGAGTTGCATCAATTCTGGCGTTCCGAGGCCAGGGAGCGCCTGGTTCAGGGGCGTGATCCGCTGGGGTTTCGCCAGCTCATCACGGTCGACTCCCATGCCCAGCATCAGCAGGTCGTCAATTACCTCAAGAGTACCGGTCGCCCGGCCATCGTGATCGCGGGCAATGGTATGTGTTCGGGTGGCCGAATCGTCAATTACCTCAAGGCCATGCTCGGGGATGCGCGCCATGAGGTCATGTTCGTCGGGTATCAGGCCAAAGGTACGCCAGGGGCGGTAATCCAGGCCAGCGAGGGGGCCGAGGGTTTCGTGTCGATCGATCTGGATGGGCGGTTGTACGAAATTCGCGCCAAGGTAATGACCTTGGCTGGGTACTCCGGGCATGCAGATCAGGAAGAGCTGGTGCGCTTTGCCATGGGGCGTGGCGATCCGGCCAGGCGCGTGGTGCTCGTGCACGGAGAGGCTGGTGCCAAGCGCGCCTTGGTGCGAGCCTTGAGCGCGCGTCACGCGGAGGTTGGTCATGCGGTGGAGGTCGTGGTTGCGCAGAGTGATCAGGAAGAATGATGGCTATTTGCCTCATTTTTTCGGGGGAAACCCGACCAGACGATTATCGGCAGTGCATTTTCAGAAGCCAACCCGGCTCAGAACGGGCATAATGCGCCGTTTCCGTCTTGGGCTGTCGAGGTTGCCGAGTTGACCTTGCGGCCTTGAGGGGCCTGTAAAGGCGATGTTAAAGCCTGAGAAGTTTGTGCATTCCGGCGCGTGGGCCGATAGCGATACCGACCGCGGCAAGCAATAAGTTCATCGACAGTGCCAGGCAAATGCCTGGCACTGCATACACCGTATTAGTGTTAGAGAAGGGGAGTTTCATCGATATGTCGGTTATCAAGCAGGCGAGCATCGCCAAATTCAAGGGCAAGGATGCGCTGATAGGGATTGTCGGGCTGGGTTACGTAGGCCTGCCCTTGATGCTGCGCTATAACGCGATTGGCTATCGTGTGCTGGGTATCGATATCGATGAAGGCAAGGTTGCCAGCCTGAATGCGGGTAAGAGCTATATCGAGCACATCCCTGCCCAGAGCATCGCTGCCGCCCGAAACAGTGGTTTTGAAGCCACTACCGACTTCAAGCGTGTAGCCGAGTGCGACGCCCTGATCCTCTGCGTGCCGACGCCGCTGAACAAGTACCGCGAACCCGACATGAGCTTCGTCATCAACACGACCGAAGCGATCAAGCCCTACCTGCGTGCTGGCCAGGTCGTGTCGTTGGAGAGCACCACCTATCCAGGCACTACCGAAGAAGAACTGCTGCCGCGTGTTCAGGAAGGTGGCCTGGTCGTGGGCGAAAGCATCTTCCTGGTCTACTCGCCCGAGCGCGAAGATCCGGGTAACCCGAACTTCGAAACCCGTACCATTCCCAAGGTGATCGGTGGCCACACGCCCGCGTGCCTGGAAGTAGGTATCGCCATGTACGAGCAGGCCATCGACCAGGTCGTACCGGTCAGCTCGACCAAGGCTGCAGAGATGACCAAGCTGCTGGAAAACATCCACCGTGCGGTCAATATCGGCCTGGTCAACGAAATGAAGGTCGTCGCTGACCGCATGGGCATCGACATCTTTGAAGTGGTCGATGCCGCGGCTACCAAGCCGTTCGGTTTCACCGCCTACTATCCAGGCCCTGGCCTGGGCGGCCACTGCATCCCGATCGACCCCTTCTACCTGACCTGGAAAGCACGTGAGTATGGCTTGCACACGCGTTTCATCGAGCTGTCGGGTGAAGTCAACCAGGCCATGCCTGAATATGTTGTGACCAAACTGATGGACGGCCTGAACAACAAGGCCAAGGCGCTCAATGGCAGCAAAGTGCTGGTGCTGGGTATCGCCTACAAGAAGAACGTCGATGACATGCGTGAGTCGCCGTCCGTCGAGATCATGGAGCTGCTGGAGGCCAAGGGTTGCCAGGTTGCCTACAGCGATCCGCACGTGCCGGTGTTCCCGAAGATGCGCGAACATCATTTCGACCTTTCCAGCGTCGCGTTGACCGCAGAGAATCTGGCGGCCTTCGACGCCGTGGTATTGGCCACCGACCACGACAAGTTCGATTACGAACTGATCCGTCAGCATGCCAAGTTGGTCGTCGATAGCCGCGGTAAATACCGTGCACCAGAAGCCCATATCATCAAAGCCTGATGACAGGAGTGTTGCAGTGAAACGTTTTGCCCTCATTGGTGCTGCTGGCTATATCGCGCCACGCCACATGCGTGCCATCAAGGACACCGGCAACGAGCTGGTATCGGCGTACGATATCAACGACTCGGTCGGTATCATCGATAGCCTGTCGCCACAGAGCGAATTCTTCACCGAGTTCGAGCGCTTCAACGAGCATGCCTGGCGGCTCAAGCGCGACCCTGCCACGGCACTGGACTATGTGTCCGTGTGCTCGCCCAACTACCTGCACCATGCACATATCGCTGCCGGCCTGCGCCTGGGCTGCGATGTGATTTGCGAGAAGCCGCTGGTGCCGACGCCAGAAGTGCTCGATGAGCTGGCACAGGTAGAGCGGGAAACCGGTAAGCGTGTCTACAACATCTTGCAGCTTCGCCACCACCAGGCCATTCTCGACCTCAAGGAAAAAGTCGCCCGCGAACAGCGTGACGGCAAGTACGACGTCGAGCTGACCTACATCACCTCCCGTGGCAAGTGGTACATGGAGAGCTGGAAAGGCGACCCGCGCAAGTCCTATGGCGTTGCCACCAATATCGGCGTGCACTTCTACGACATGCTGCACTTCATCTTCGGCAAGCTGCAGCGCAACGTGGTGCACTTCGCCAACGACTTCAAGGCTGCCGGTTACCTGGAGTACGAGAAGGCACGTGTGCGCTGGTTCCTGTCGATCGATGCCAATGACCTTCCCGAGTCGGTCAAGGGCAAGAAACCGACCTACCGTTCCATCACCGTGGACGGTGACGAAATGGAGTTCTCCGAAGGCTTCACCGATCTGCACACCACCAGCTACCAGGAAATCCTGGCCGGCCGCGGTTACGGCATCGAAGATGCCCGCCACTGCGTGGAAACGGTGAACACGATTCGTTCGGCGAAAATTGAAGCGCCGAAGGATCAGGAAGGTCATCCATTCGTTCACGCGCTGCTGCGCTGATCGATGAGTGACGGGTGGCCGGCATTGGCCACCCGATTCCAGAGACGTTCCTCTACAGGGCCGTGAGTCAACGTGTCAAACGCAAAACCGACAATCCCAGGCGCCGGCTTCCCGGGGCGCTCGCAGAACAGCATCAGACTGGATATCCAGGGCTTGCGCGCGGTCGCGGTGCTGGCGGTATTGATCTATCACGCCAACGCAGCCTGGCTGAAGGCCGGTTTCGTCGGTGTTGACGTATTTTTCGTCATCTCGGGTTTCATCATCACGGCGTTGTTGACTGAACGCGGTGCAAAGGTCGAACTCGGTGCATTCTATGCCAGCCGTATCAAGCGAATCCTGCCCGCTTACCTGGCCATGTTGCTGATTGTCTGCGTCGGGGCGGCGATTTTCTTCCTGCCCGCTGATTTTTCCCTGTTCTTCAAAAGCCTGAAATCATCATTGCTGTTTACCAGTAATCGTTATTTCGCGGATTTTGGCAGTTACTTTGCCCCTCAGGCACATGAACTGCCCTTGCTGCATACCTGGTCGCTGGCCATCGAGATGCAGTTCTATCTGTTCTTCCCGCTGTTAGTCATCCTGTTGCCCCGTGCCTGGCGGTTGCCTGTGTTCCTTGTGGCAGCACTGGCGTTGTTCGGCTGGAGTGGCATTCGCGTGCTAGGTGACAACACCGATGGCGCGCTGTACTTCTCGCTGCTTGCGCGAGTGCCCGAGTTCCTGGTCGGCGCTGTGATCATGCTGGCGCTGCGTGATCGCGAACTGCCATTGCCGGTTGCGGTATTGCTGGGGTTGCTTGGTGCGCTCGTGCTGGGCAGTAGCCTGTGGCTGGTTGACCGCTCCTACTTCCCCGGTTTCTGGTCCATGCTGCCCTGCCTGGGTGCGGGGCTGTTGATCGCGGCGCGTCGAGGGCCAGTCAGCAGCCTGCTGGCTTGCGCACCCTTGGTCTGGGTCGGTGGTATTTCGTACTCGTTGTATCTGTGGCATTGGCCGATTCTGGCGTTCATCCGCTACTACACCGGGGAGTACGTCCTGTCGGGTACGTGGCTTGCGGTGTTCCTGTTGGCCGCGCTATCGCTCGCCTGGCTATCGTACCGGTTTATCGAGTTGCCGGTCCGGGCATCCGGGCGCATTCGTCGTCAGTTGCCGAAGTGGGCGCTGGCCCTCGGCGTGCTGGTACTTTCGGCGATGGGTGCAAGGTTGCTGAACGAGCGCATGCTGGCACCCTTGCCGGTGGAGATGACAACCTACGCACCCGATGAGCAGATCTGCCACGGTACGTTGGTGGGCGAATGCAAGCGAGGCCGTGCGGATGCACCGGTTTCTGCGCTGGTCATAGGCGACAGCCATGCTGCCCAGCTGAACTTCTTCTTCGATGAAGTGGGGAATGAGCTTGGCACGGCCTACCGCCTGATCAGTTCGAGCAACTGCGTGCCATTCCCGGGCTTCGATGTCGAGCGACTGGCAGGGTGGGCTCAGCCAGGGTGCAAGGCGCAGATGAGCGTGGTCGCGGCTGATCTGCCGAACATGCAGAATGTCGTCATTGCTGGCATGTGGCAATTCCAGGTGCAGAGCCCGGCTTTTCTCGAGGGCTTCGAAGCGTTCCTGCGCAGCGCCAGTCAGCAAGGCAAGGCAATTGTCGTGTTGGCCCAGGTGCCGATGTTTGTTTCGAACCCGCTGCGCCTGCGGCGCTTCCATGAGCTTGGGATGCCCGTGCAGGTGGTGGAGAATGACAGCTGGCGGTCGGCGAACGCCACGATCAGGCAGATTGCAAATGGCATCCCGGGCGTGAGCTTCATCGACATGTCCGATGCCGAGCTGTTCAAGCAGGCCCCTTATTACAACGGTTCCTTGATTTACCTGGACAATCACCACCTCAATCAGATGGGCGCGCGTGAGTACGGCCATTTTGCGGCAGGCCAGTTCAGGCAGGTATTCAAACAGTTAATTGCGAACAAGAGCTCTGAGCCATGAACCATTATCAGCATGCCACTGCCATTGTGGATGAAGGCGCGCAGATCGGTAAGGATTCCCGCGTTTGGCATTTCGTACACGTTTGCGGCGGTGCCAGGATCGGTGCTGGCGTTTCCTTGGGCCAGAACGTGTTCGTGGGCAACAAGGTGGTGATCGGCGATCACTGCAAAGTCCAGAACAATGTCTCGGTCTATGACAACGTCACCCTCGAAGAGGGCGTGTTCTGTGGGCCGAGCATGGTGTTCACCAATGTGTACAATCCGCGCTCGCTGATCGAGCGCAAAAGCGAATACCGCAACACGCTGGTACGCAAAGGGGCTACGTTGGGTGCCAACTGCACCATCGTCTGTGGTGTGACCATTGGCGAATACGCCTTTGTGGGCGCTGGTGCGGTTATCAACAAGGACGTGCCGGCCTATGCCTTGATGGTGGGTGTGCCGGCACGTCAGATCGGCTGGATGAGCGAGTATGGCGAACAGCTGGAACTGCCCCTCGAAGGTCAGGGGCGCGCGGTGTGCGAGCACAGCGGTGCAAACTACGTATTGAATGGCAAGGTGCTCGCCAAGGAGAGCGAACAATGATCGAGTTCATCGATTTGAAGGCCCAGCAGGCCATCATCAAAGACAAGATCGACGCGGGTATCCAGCGCGTCCTGTCCCACGGTCAATATATTCTCGGCCCGGAAGTGGCCGAGCTGGAAGAGCGCCTGGCCGCATTTGTCGGCAGCAAGCATTGCATCAGTTGCGCCAACGGTACCGATGCCTTGCAGATCGTCCAGATGGCGTTCGGCATCGGCCCGGGCGATGAAGTCATCACGCCAGGCTTCACCTACATCGCGACGGCAGAGACCGTTGCGCTGCTGGGCGCCAAGCCGGTCTATGTGGATGTCGACCCACGTACCTACAACCTCGACCCGGCGAAGCTGGAGGCGGCCATCACGCCCCGTACCAAGGCGATCATCCCGGTTTCCCTGTATGGCCAGTGCGCCGACTACGATAGGATCAATGCCATTGCCGCCAAGCACGGTATTCCGGTCATCGAGGATGCCGCGCAGAGCTTCGGCGCCAGTTACAACGGCAAGCGTTCGTGCAACCTGACCACCGTCGCCTGCACCAGCTTCTTCCCGAGCAAGCCCCTGGGCTGCTACGGCGATGGCGGCGCGATCTTCACCAATGACGATGAGCTGGCAAAGGTGCTGCGCCAGATCGCCCGACACGGCCAGGATCGCCGTTATCACCACATCCGTGTTGGGGTGAACAGCCGTCTGGACACCCTGCAGGCGGCGATTCTGCTGCCCAAGCTGGAAATTTTCGAGACCGAGCTGCAACAGCGCCAGCAGGTCGCCGAGCGCTATGCGCAGCTGCTCGAGCAGCAGGGGATTGCCGCGCCATTCATCGCCGAAGGCAACACCTGTGCATGGGCCCAGTACACCGTCCAGGTCGAAGCCCGCGACAGCGTCCAGGAGCAGCTCAAGCAGGCCGGCGTACCAACGGCCGTGCATTACCCGATCCCGCTCAATCAGCAGCCGGCGGTCAAGGACGAGCAGGCCAGCCTGCCAGTCGGTGATGCGATCGCCCGCAAGGTCATGAGCCTGCCGATGCACCCTTATCTTACCGAGACCGACCAGCAAGCTATCTGCGCTGCACTGGCGGCCGCCACCCGTATTTAAAGGAGTACACCCCCGTGAAAGTCCAAGGTTCCAAGATCCTCGTCATCGGTGGCGCAGGTTTCATCGGCAGCTTCGTGGTTTCCGAGCTGCTCAAGGAAGGCGCAGAGCAGGTCGTCATCTACGACAACCTGGCCCGCGGCAAGCTCAGCAATGTCGCCGAGCAGCTGAAAGACCCACGTTGCACCATGTACCCGCACGGTGGCGACATTCGTGAGATCGATCTGCTCAACGATGCCATGAAAGGCATGGATGGCGTCATCCACCTGGCCGCGATGTGGCTGCTGCACTGCAAGGACTTCCCGCGCACCGCGTTCCACGTGAACATCGAAGGCACCTTCAACGTGCTCGAAGCCTGCGTGAACAACAACATCAAGCGCCTGGTCTACTCCTCGTCGGCTTCGGTGTACGGCGACGCCGTGCAGGTGCCGATGACCGAAGACCACCCGTTCAACAACCGCAACTTCTACGGCGCCACCAAGATCGCCGGCGAAGCCATGTGCCATGCCTACCATGACCGCTTCGGCCTGAGCTACGTCGGCCTGCGCTACATGAACGTCTACGGCCCGCACCAGGACCAGACCGCCGCCTACACTGGCGTAATCCCGATCATGCTGAACAAGATCGACGCCAACGAAGGCCCGGTCATCAACGGCGACGGTACCCAGGCTTACGACTTCATCTATGTTGAAGACGTCGCTCGCTGCAACGTCCGCGCCCTGGAATCGGAAGTCACCGACCAGTTCTATAACGTCGGTACCGGCGTGCAGACCAGCATCAAGGAACTGTGCGACACCATCCTCGACCTCAAGCAGTCCGAACTGAAAGTGCAATACCGTCCTTACAGTGCCGATGATGCCCGCCGCATGGTGCAGAACCGCATCGGCTGCCCGAAAAAGGCCACCAACGACCTGGGCTTCACTTACAAGTACGAACTGCGTGAAGGCCTGCAGAAACTGATCGACTGGCGTGCAGAGAACGGGGCGGAGTGAATTCGATGGAAAAGCGCAATATCGCCATCTCGCTGCCGTGCACTGGTGAAGAAGAGTGGCAGGCCACTCGCGAACCGCTGATGAGCGGCTGGTTGACCCAGGGGCCGAAAGTCGCCGCTTTCGAAAAAGCCTTTGCCGAGCGTCATCAGGTGCCCCACGCCTTGGCGGTCACCTCCTGCACCACCGGCCTGCACCTGGCGCTGGCCGGCCTGGGCATTGGCCCGGGTGACGAGGTAATTGTCCCGGCGTTCACCTGGGTCGCCACCGCCAACGTCGTGCTGTACTGCGGTGCTACGCCGGTATTCATCGACGTCGACCCGCAGACCTTCAACCTCGACCTCGAGCAGGTCAAGGCCAAGGTCAGCGACAAGACCCGCGCAGTGATTGCCGTGCACCTGTTCGGCCGTTGCCTGGACATCGACACCCTGCGCGCCGCGCTGCCGCCGTCGGTGGCCATCGTCGAAGACGCCGCCTGCGCCGCAGGTGCCAGCTGGAAAGGGCGCCCTGCCGGTAGCCTGGGTGATGTCGCCGCATTCTCGTTCCACCCGCGCAAGTCGGTCACCACGGGCGAGGGCGGCATGGTCACCACCGCCAACGCCGAATTGGCCGAACAGATGAACCAGTTGCGCAACCACGGTGCGTCGCTCTCTGAAGAGCAGCGTCACCATGGCCCGCGCCCGTACCTGCTGCCAGAGTTCAACTTGCTCGGCTTCAACTACCGCATGACCGACCTGCAGGGTGCGGTCGGCCTGGTGCAGCTGGCTAAGCTCGACGGCTTCATCGATGAGCGTGAGCAGTGGGCCCAGTACTACTGCGAGCAGCTGGCGGGCATCGAATGGCTGCGCCTGCCGACCGTCCCGGAAGGCGGGCGTCACGGCTGGCAGGCGTTCGTGCTGTATGTCGACCCGGCCAAGGCGCCAATGCCGCGCAACGAGATGATGGAGATCCTCCAGGCCAAGGGTATCGCTACCCGCCCGGGCACCCACGCGGTGCACATGCTGGCGTACTATCGTGACCGTTTCGACCTCAAGCCGGAAGACTTCCCGGCGGCGCGTGACTGCAACGATCACAGCATGGCGATTCCGCTGCACAACCGGATGGTTGCTGAAGACTATGCCTATGTCGTCGAGGCGATTCGCCAATTGGGCTGACAGTCAGGCATATCCCCGGCGGTAGACCGGGGCGCACTATCCGAGGCGGCGGTCCGGGAGCAGGGAGGCTTCCGGACCGCCGCCTTCACGAATTTCAGGAGCAGTAAAACGCATGTGTGGCATCACCGGCCTCATTCATCTCAACAACAACCCGGTTTCCCCGGTTGTCCTGCAGCGCATGACGGATGCAATCGCTCATCGCGGGCCGGATGGCGAAGGGCACTGGATCGAAGGGAATGTCGGGCTGGGGCATCGTCGCCTGGCGATCATCGACCTGTCGCCGGCCGGGCATCAGCCGATTGCCTCGGTGTCCCAGCGTTATGTGATGGCCTACAACGGTGAGGTCTACAACTTCCGTGAGTTGCGTACAGAACTGGAGTCGTTGGGCTATCAGTTCCGCTCCCGCACGGATACCGAGGTTGTCCTCAATGCGTTGATCGCCTGGGGCACGAAAGCCCTCGAGCGCTTCAACGGTATGTTTGGGCTGGCCTTGTGGGACCGTCAGGAGCAGACCTTGCTGCTGGCCCGTGACCGTTATGGCATCAAACCGCTCTACTATTCGTTGCAGGGCCAGACCCTGGCCTTTGGCTCCGAGCAGAAGGCGATTCTCGCCATCCCCGAATTCAAGCGCAGCCTCGACAAGGAAGCGCTGCTCGAATATTTCACGTTCCAGAACATCTTCACCGATAAGACGCTGCTCAACGATGTGAAGCTGATGCCGGCCGGGCACTATGCCGTGCTGGATCTCAAGCGCAAGTCGCCGCAACTGGAGATGACCCAGTACTGGGACTTCGACTTCCGTGAGCCAGAGCATGACATCAGCGATGAGGAGTATCGCGAAGAGCTCGACCGCCTGTTCAAACAAGCGGTCAATCGTCAGCTGGTCACCGATGTGGAACTTGGCAGCTACCTCAGCGGCGGCATGGATTCGGGGTCCATCACGGCCCTGGCAGCGCGCTCCTACCCGTACATGAAAACGTTCACCTGTGGTTTCGACCTGAACTCGGCTTCCGGCATCGAGATGAACTTCGATGAGCGCAGCAAAGCGGAGTACATGTCTTACCACTTCAAGACTGAACATTATGAAATGGTGCTCAAGGCTGGGGACATGGAGCGGGTGTTGCCCAAGTTGGCTTGGCACCTGGAAGAGCCGCGGGTCGGTCAGAGCTACCCCAACTACTATGCCGCACAGCTGGCTTCGAAGTTCGTCAAGGTCGTGATGTCTGGCGCAGGTGGTGACGAGCTGTTCGGTGGCTATCCCTGGCGTTACTACCGTGCCGTGGTCAATGACGACTTCGAGCATTACATCGACAAGTATTATCAGTTCTGGCAGCGACTGATCCCCAACAGCGAAATCAAGCAGGTATTCGCCCCGATCTGGGGGGATGTGAAGCATGTGTGGACACGCGATATTTTCCGTGATGTGTTCAAGCACCATGCCGATAACCTCTACTCCCCCGAGGATTACATCAACCACTCGCTGTATTTCGAGGCCAAGACATTCCTGCATGGCCTGCTGGTGGTGGAAGACAAGCTCAGCATGGCTCACGGCCTGGAGAGCAGGGTGCCGTTCCTTGACAACGACCTGGTGGATTTCACCATGCGTTGCCCGGTGCGCCTGAAGCTCAACAATCTCGCGGACGTCGTGCGGCTGAATGAAAACGAGCCGGGGCGCAAGGCCAGCAAGTACTTTGAGAAAACCAACGACGGCAAGCAGATCTTGCGGGATGTCATGGGGCGTTATATTCCCCAGGATATTTCCAAGGCCGACAAACAAGGCTTTTCGGCGCCGGATGCCAGTTGGTTCAAAGGCGATAGCATCGAGTTCGTCAAGAACCGCCTGTTGTCGTCCGATCACGGCATATACGAGTATCTGGACAAAGGCTCGGTTACCAAGTTGCTCAACGAGCATTTGTCTGGCCAGAACAACCGGCGTTTGCTGATCTGGTCGCTGCTTAGCTTCGACGCTTATTTGAAGGGTTTCCACGCATGATCAATGTAGTCGTTCTCGGTGGGCATGGTGATGGCCTGGTTGCAGCGGGTGTCATTCATGACATGGCTCAGGCCGGCATCGCCATCCGTCTTGCTGGTTATCTGAATGACGCGCTGTCGGTGGGTGATCTGATTCACGGAGCACCAGTGCTCGGTGGTACCCGCGATTGGCGAGCGCTGGATGACTCGCATGTCTTTCACGTGTGTTTGCACAAGGTCGGCCAGATGCGTCAGCGCAGCGAGCTGATTGAATCGTTCGCGATTCCGGACGAGCGCCTGGTGAGCCTGATTCATCCAACCGCCACCATTGCCTCGGATGTGATCATCCAGCCAGGGGCCCTGATCGCCTCCCATGTGACCTGCCAGCCGGGTACAAAGATCGGGCGTTATGCCACGGTTCGCGCGGGAGCAAATCTTGGGCATGACACGGTGATGGAAGATTTCGCCTACCTTGGCCCAAATGCCACGTTGTGTGGGTGCGCGCGGTTGTTGCGGGGCGCTCATGCTGGGCCGAACAGCGTGGTGATCGATGGGCTGCAGGTGGGGGCGTTCAGTGTCCTGGCGGCGGGCGCGGCAGTGATGCGCAATACCGAAACAGACTCTGTATGGATGGGCAACCCGGCCAGGTGCGTACGATGATCAACCTGAATTTTGAGTTCAAGGGTGAACGGACCTATGTGCACGGCAGTGATATTTTCAATGCCTTGTCCAAGATTGCCCGGCTGGAATTCAACAAAGGTTTCGTTTCACTTATTGCGTTTCGTAATATAGCGCGGCGACAGTGTGTGGTGTCTTTTGAGAACATCACGACGAAGAGTGCAGTGGCTACAGGAAACATCTGCGCGGGCGACGGGGCGGTTCATCCATTCTGGCTGTTCGAGTGCGATGAGCGGGTCGTCGGTCGCTATGCTTTTGACGAAGATGCGCTAGTTGGCGCTGCGGATGTACAGATGGAGAACAAATCCATCAGCCTCCATTGCGATGGTTCTGCCACTGCCATCGAATGCGTCATCGCTTTGACCAAACGCCTGACTTACCTGATTGCGCCTGAGATCGACGGCAAGTGGTTGTTCGGGCAGTTGAATCTGGTCACGCCATTGGTGGCTGTGGGGGCGGTACGTATAGTGCAGAAGTCCCTCCTTCCAGGGCGTATGAGTCTCAACGAGGTATGGTTGGACGATGCCTTGGTCGGAACTATTCGCTTCATCGTTGGAAAGCCTTGAATGATCGGCATCAAGAGTATTGCGAGCTATGTGCCTGAAAGCGCGCTAGACAATGTCGAGCAGGCCGTACGGTTCGATAAGTCGGCCGACTTCATCGAAAACAAGGTCGGCGCCCTTCGCCTTCCCAGAAAGGCGGCTGATCAGGAAACGTCCGATCTTGCCGTGCAAGCGGTCGAGAAACTGTTGGCGCGCAATCCGCAGCTAAGCCGTGAGCAGATCGATGCGATTGTCGTGGTCACGCAGAACGGTGATGGTGCTGGCCTGCCACATACAGCCGCTATCGTTCAGGCGAAGCTGGGGCTGGAAACTCGGGTCGCCGCGTTTGATCTTTCCCTGGGCTGCTCTGGTTATGTGTATGGCCTCTACATGCTCGCGGGCTTCATGCGCCAGGTCGGCCTGCACAATGGTGTACTGGTCACGGCTGACCCTTATTCGAAGATCATCGACGATAACGACGCCGTGACGGCGATGCTGTTTGGTGACGCTGCGACTGCCACCTGGTTGGCAGAGGATGCTGCCTGGCAGCTGGGGGCCATGAGTTTCGGTACGGATGGCCGGGGCCGGGAAAGTCTCTGTGTCAAGAACGACGTACTGCATATGGATGGCCGAGCCGTATTCAACTTTGCCGCGACACGGATACCTGCCGAGATCAAGGCGCTGTTGACGCAGGCCGGGTGGCAGGCGGACGACGTGGACGCGTATTGCCTGCATCAAGGCAGTTACGCAATTATCGATACGATCAGTAAGCGCTTTCCTGAAGTGTCGGATCGGTTTGTAAAAGACATTCAACAGGTTGGAAATACAGTGTCTTCAAGTATTCCGCTGTTGCTGGAGCACCGCCTTGACCAGGCAGGGTGGCAGAAGGTGCTGGTGTCTGGCTTCGGGGTCGGGTTGTCATGGGCAACCGCATTATTGACAAAAAAAGAGTGATAAGTGATGAACGCAGATAAAGTTAAAGAGCTGTTGAAAGAGGCCGGTGTGAGTGTTGATGTGTCGACCATCACTGATAACGATCAGTCGTTGCGTGAGGTCTATGGGTTGGACAGCCTCGACATGTTTAATGTTTTGCTCGAGATCCAGGCCCACACGGGGCGTGAGGTTCCGGAGTCTGATATCGAGGGTCTGCGTACAGTCAATGATTTTGTTGCATATTTTTCCAAGTAAAAAGCTGGAATGCCATGAACGTTTGTACTCGCTGTATTTACGACGAAAAAGTATCCAATATAAGCTTTGACCACGAAGGCGTGTGTAACTATTGCCGTCAGCTGGAGAAATTGACAGTCGACTACGGTACCGGTGGCGAGCGAGGCGCACGCAAGATTGACGACATCGTGGCAGCGATCAAACGCGATGGCAAAGGCAAGCAGTATGACTGCGTCATTGGCGTCAGTGGCGGAACGGATTCATCTTATTTGCTGGTGTGGGCAAAGAAAGTTGGACTTCGCCCTTTGGCGGTGCATTACGACAATACCTGGAACTCGGCAATCGCGACGCAGAATATCTATAAGGTCTTGAGTGCCTTGGATATCGATCTGTACACGCATGTTCTCGATAACAAGGAAGCGGACGACTTGCTGCGTTCCTTCATTGTTTCAGGTATTCCCAGCATTGATGCGCCTACTGATCTGGCGCTGGCTGAGGTGATGTATCGCGCGGCTGCAAAGTATCGAGTGAAATACATCCTCGAGGGGCACTCCTTTGTAACTGAAGGTATTTCACCTATTGGTAGCCACTATTTTGATGGTGGCCTTATCCGGTCTGTGCATCAGCGATTCGGTCGGCGCGCGATGAAAACCTACCCCTTGATGACATTCTGGCGTTTCGTCTGGTGGGTGTGCTGCGCGCGTATCCAGAAAGTCAGGCCATTCTGGTATTTGGATTACTCCAAGGAAGTGGCGCAGGACTACTTACAGAAGCAGTTCGGTTGGACCTACTACGGTGGTCACCACCTGGAAAACAGGATTACTTCGTTCAGTCACACGTATTACTCGCCAGTGAAATACAAGCGTGATTTTCGCAATCTGACCTTGGGTGCGTTGGCGCGTAATGGCAAGATGCCGCGAGAAGAAGCGATGGCGATATACGCTCGCCCGCCCGCTTACGACCCTGACCTTATCGATTATGTGAAAAAGCGTTTGGGTTTCTCCGATAGCGACTTCGATGAAATCATGCAAGCACCGCCAAGGCAGTGGTGGGAGTTTCGTACCTACAAGAAACGCTTCGAACGTTGCCGGTTCTTGTTCAAGATGTTGGCCGAAAAAAACCTGGTGCCCATGAGTTTTTATTTGAAATATTGCTTCCCGATCAAGGGTGCCAAAAAATGATTGTGATCGTCGATTATGGTGTTGGCAACTCGCGCTCCATAAAAAATATGTTCAAGCGTATTGGCGCTGACACGGTGGTTTCTCAGGATATCGCGGTGATCGAGCAGGCGGACAAGTTGCTGCTTCCGGGGGTGGGCGCATTCGACCCGGCCATGCAGGCCATTCATGATCGTGGTCTGTACGATGTTCTACAGCACAAGGCAGTGGTGGAAAAGGTGCCGGTGTTGGGCATATGCCTTGGTATGCAGCTGCTTGGGCTTGGCAGCGAAGAAGGCCAGTTGCCCGGGCTTGGTTGGGTCGATATGCGAGCACGCAAGTTTCCGCCCATGGAAGGGTTGAAGGTGCCGCACATGGGCTGGAACCGGGTGTATCCAACCGGAAACGGTAACTTGCACTGTCCCGACGAGCAGGCACGTTTCTACTTTGTTCACTCCTACTATGTGCAGACCGAGGACCGCTCGCATGCGGTCATGACGGCAACGCACGGCATCGAGTTCGACGCCGTTGTTCAGTGCGGCAACGTCTACGGCGCCCAGTTCCATCCAGAGAAAAGCCATCGGTTCGGCATGGGGCTTCTTGAGTCCTTCATGAGGTTGTAATGCTTAGAAAACGAGTGATACCAACGTTGCTGGTCCAGGACGGAAGCCTGGTAAAAACCAGGCATTTCAAGAGCCCTGTCTATGTTGGCGATCCGTGCAACACGGCACGCATTTTCAATGAGTTCGAAGTGGATGAACTCATTGTGTTGGATATTGGTACTGGTCAGGTGGAAGAGCCGATTAATTATCGCCTGCTCGAAGAATTGGCCAGCGAGTGTTTTATGCCTCTGGGCTACGGCGGCAGAATCACGAATATTGACCAGGCAGCACGAATTTTCGACCTGGGCTACGAGAAAGTTTCCGTCAATACCGCTGCACTTGAGAATCCCGAACTGATAAGCGACCTGGCTCGAAAATTCGGTACCCAGGCGGTCGTCATTTCGATTGATGTCAACAAAGACCTGTTTGGCCACCCTCAGGTGCGCTGGAAGGGCCACCGTGGCAAATATCAGCAGACACCGATTGAATGGGCTTCAAAGGCTTGTGAGTTGGGCGCGGGAGAGATCCTCTTCACCTCGGTGGAGCGCGAAGGCTCCTGGCAAGGTCTGGATCTGGAACTGCTGAGATCTTTGGTCGCCAATGTGAGCGTGCCGGTGATTGCTCACGGCGGTGCCGGTAGCAACGCACATATACAACAGGCATTCGACCTGGGTGTAGATGCCGTGGCCTTGGGCAGCATGGTGGTATTCCAGAAACAGGGTAGCGGTGTATTGGTTCATTACGAAGGGAATCTGCTTCATGATTAAGTTGGCATTGTCGAGATGCATTGCATTGCTCATGTGGCCCTGCTTTCTCGGCGTTGCATTTGTCTACGCGCTCTGGTTGCGCAGGCAGCCTGCGCCAACGCCCGGTAAAGAGCGCCTGGTTTTTGGTACTACGCCGATTCTGAACTTGATGTACTGGTCTGCGGCGCTGCGTGCTCATGGTTATGACACGCATACATTGGTCAATGGTTTTTACTCAAAAATCAACAAGCGTTCCGACTGGGATAGCTTGCTGGATGAGCGCTTCGGTCATCTGCCTGCGCGCTTCAGAAAGTTTGCCGCTTTTCTGTGGGCGTTGGGCCGTTTCGATGTGTTCTTTATTTCCTTCGATGGTTTTTTATTGGGCGGCACACGTTTCCAGTTTTTGGAATCGGCAATCATGCGTTTGGCACGCAAGAAAACGATCGTCACGCCGTACGGTGGCGATGCCTATGTGTATCGTAATATTCGGTCGTTGTCGCTGCTGCATTGCCTCATGATCAGCTATCCCGCTGCGGCGAAAGCGCAGGACGCCATCGAGGCCCGGGTCAGGCACTGGACCCGCATGGCGGATGCTGTGGTAATCGGCAACATGGGGCCGGATGGCTTTGGTCGCTGGGATGTGCTGACGCCCAGCGCTTTGCATATCGATACAGACAAATGGGTGGCTTCCAGCGAGCGGCGCAAGCTGCCCGGTGACCCGGTGGTGATCGGCCATATGCCCAATCACCGCGGGGTGAAAGGCACGGAGTTTCTAATTAGTGCCGTCGAGCAATTGAAGGCTGAAGGGTGCAACGTCGAGTTGCTGCTGATCGAGGGGCGGCAGAACGAAGAAGTTCGCATGCTCATGCAGACTCAGGTCGATATTCTGGTTGAAGACCTCAACATGACCGGCTACGGGCTGACCGGGTTGGAAGGTATGGCCTGCTCGTTGCCGGTCATCTCGAATTTCGAGAATGACGCGACATTGACGCATTTCCGTCGCTGGTCGTACCTCTCGGAGTGCCCAATCGTTTCGGGTTGCCCGGAGAATATCTATCAGTTGCTCAAACGCTTGGTGAACGACTCGGCCTTGCGCAGCGAGCTAGGTCGGGCAGGGCGTGAATACGTCGAAAAGTACCATAGCTATCATGCGGCGCATTACCTGTTCAGCCGTGTCATCGACTACGTTTATGGTCGTCGTGAGCACGCAGATATGATCAACCTGTTCCACCCGATTATCGGCGAACATGGCCGCCAGGAAAAAATCGCGCACCCACTGAAAAACAATAGGCTGCCGGATTGATATGAGGGGCTCGATCTGGAATACATTGATGAAAGACTCCGCCATTTATGGCGGGGCTGACTTTTTATCAAAGGTCCTCAGCTTCATGTTCTTCCCGTTGATCGCTCGCTACATCAGCGTGGTTGAGTTCGGTGCAATGGAGCTGATATTCACGGTTATTGGCTTGCTGGGCGTGGTCGTCAATATCGGGCTGAATAATGCGGTGCAGCGCTTCTACTGGGACAAGGACACCTTGGAGTCAGCGCGTCCGGTGATCGTTTCCAGCGCGCTGCTGGTGCAAGTGTTGTCCGGCGTCGTGGTCACTGTGCTAGCGGGGGCGCTTGTACTTTTGTACGGTGTCAGCTTTGGCTGGCAGGGGCAGCCATTCGATGGGCGTGTGTTGCTGTACGCATTGGTGTTTATGGCTGCCTCGCAGTGGATTCAGTTTGCATTGGATGTTGTGCGGCTGCATTTCAAGCCTTGGCGCTTTTTTGCCCTGTCCATCCTTTTCCGCGTCTGTGGTTTGCTGCTCGCAGCCTGGTTGGTGATTGAGGTAGGGGCAAGGCTGGATGGGATTCTGGGTGCCCAGGCGCTGGTGGCGGTGCTGGTCCTTCCGCTCGCCTTGATGCTCATCTCCAAGGACCTTGTACTCAGCTTCAGCCGCGCATGGATCAAAGCGCTGGTTTCATACGGCTATCCGTACATTTTTGCCGCTTTTGCCTACTGGATATTTGGGGCGATTGATCGCTGGATGCTGGCATCCATGTCGTCGGTTGAAGAAGTTGGCGTGTACTCGGTCGCGTTTCGCTTTTCGTCCATCGTGCTGTTCGTCTCCATGGCATTCGGGCAGGCATGGAGCCCGGTAGCGATGAAGATTCGGACAGAGAATCCTGAACGCTATCGTCGTATCTTCGCCAACGTGTTGCTGATTTTATTCATGGTGATGGCTTTGGTCGGCGGAAGTATCTCGCTGTTCGCAGGTGAAGGTATCGGCCTGTTGTTGCCCGCCGAATATCACGACAGTGCCATCGTACTCATTCCGCTGTGCCTGGGCGTTGTCCTTCAGGCTACCCAGCAGGTTACCGCTGTCGGTATATCAATCGAGCGCAAGAGCCACCTGATCGCCAAGATTTCCTGGTGCGCAGTGGTGGTCAACGTGCTGCTCAACCTCTGGTTGATCCCTTCCTTTGGTGCGCAGGGTGCCGCTTGGGCCACGGCGGTCACTTACCTGTTCATTACTGCCACCTATCTGGCATTCACTCAGCACCTGCACCCGCTGGAAGTTTCCTGGAGCAGGTTGATTGCCGGAAGCATTGGCGTAGTCGCCTTGTTCTATGTGGCAATCGTGACCTGTCAGACTGAACTGCAGTTTTCCGTTATCATGCTGAAACTCTTCGCGCTGGCCGTGTTCTGCGGCGTCGGTGCTTTTGTTTTGCCCCTTAAAAAAGTGCTCTCATGAAAAAGCAGCTACGTATCCTGATCACAGGAGCGGCCGGCTTGCTCGGTTCGCAGGCTATCAGGTTCTTCAGTCAGAACCATGACGTCCACGCGATTGTGCATAACCCGGTCGCTGAGCCAATCGACGGGGTGACCTATCACTCGGTTGACCTGTCTTCCGATTTCGATGCATCCGGGTTGCCGGGCCAGATCGATGCGGTGCTGCACCTGGCGCAATCATCGAAGTTTCGCGATTTCCCGGCCCAAGCGCTGGATGTGTTCAATGTGAACGTCGCGGCATTAGCGAAGCTGCTGGATTATGCGCGGCTGGCTAATTGTCAGAAGTTTATCTATGCCTCATCCGGCGGTGTCTACCAGAGCGGTTTGCCGGTGGTGCATGAAAATTCGCCCATCACCTCGCACGGTGAATTGGGGTATTACCTGGCCAGCAAGTTGTGTGGTGAGGTGCTGGTGCAGAACTACTCGTCCATCATGGACGTCGCGGTACTGAGGTTTTTCTTCATCTATGGCGAACAGCAACGGCGTTCAATGTTGTTGCCGCGGTTGGTGGATAACGTCATGGCAGGCCGCCCGGTTCAGCTTCAGGGGGAGGATGGCCTGGTGATCAACCCCGTCCATGTTTCTGATGCGGTGCGGGCGTTGGAGACCATACTGCAAGCGCCGGGCAGTGCCACGTTCAACGTGGCGGGTGGCGAGGAGGTATCGATTGCTGCAATATGCCGGCAAATTGGCGCGGCGCTTGGGAAACAGCCCGTGTTCGAACGAAGCTCGGCAGAAGCCGGTCGCCTGGTCGCCAATATCAGTGCCTTGCAAGCGTTGGGCTGGAGCCCTGAAGTCAGTATTGAGCAGGGATTGAAAGACCTCATTCCATGAAAAAGATAAAAGTACTGCACGCCCCTACCGCCGTTGGTGGAAATCCGCCTGCGTTGAGCAAGGCATTGCGCAAGCAGGGCATTGACAGTGAGTGCTGCATCATTAGCCAGAACTACCTTGCCTATGAGGTTGATCGGGTGCTGGTGCCCGCTGGTGCACGGTTTCTGCAGTGTGAGTTAAAGCGTTTCAAGTTTATTCTTGAGTGCCTCTTCAAGTACGACATCATTCACTATAATGCTGGTACAACGATCGCTACTGCCAATATCATTGAGTGGCCTGGTAAAAAAAATAGTGTTTCGTCACTGAAGCGATTTGTCTATTCCGCGTACCTGCGTGGGCTGCAGTATTTCGAAGTTTCGCTGTTTAGGTTGTTCCGTAAAAAATTGTTTCTCACTTATCAGGGGGATGACGCTCGGCAAGGTCAATACTGTCTTGACCACTACTCAGTGAGCATAGCCACGCAGGTTGACGATTCTTACTACTCTGCGAAAACCGACGCGTTCAAGCAAAAAAATATTGCTTACCTATCTCGGCGCTGCCAGCAAGTCTATGCACTCAATCCAGATCTGCTGAATGTATTGCCTGCTGCGACGAAATTTATCCCATATTCCCACGTTTTTTTCGATGAGTGGCCAGCATCATTTGAAAAAATATTGGAAAAAAGACCCTTGAGAATCGTTCATGCGCCAACCAATCGGCGTGTAAAGGGTACCGATCTCATTATCGAAGCGCTGAACAGCTTGAGTGAAGAGGGACTGGAGTTTGAACTGGTTCTTGTTGAAGGGCTCTCTCAGGCTGAAGCCAGGAAATGTTATGAACAAGCCGATGTGCTGATCGACCAAATTTTTGCAGGTTGGTATGGTGGCTTGGCTGTTGAATTGATGGCTTTGGGAAAACCAGTGCTAGTGTATTTGCGGGATGAAGACCTTCACTTTATTCCGGATGCCATGCGCGAGGAGCTGCCATTTATTCGCGTGACACCCGCGTCGTTGAAAGAGGTGTTGCGCGAGGTGATCTTGACACCTCGGGAAGAGTTGCTGGAACGGGCAAAGAATAGCCGTGCATTTGTGGAAAAGTGGCATGATCCCGAACGTATAGCCAGGCTCATTTCTCAAGACTACGCTGATTCTTTTAATGGTCGTTGAAGTCGGTGCATTCGAAAAATATGAAAACTGTATTGCTGCTAAGTTTTTCGAATTTGATTCGAGATCCGAGGGTCCATCGCCATGGTGTTTGCCTTGCTGAAACGTTTCGAGTTGTAACGGCCGGCTACGGAGGTGCGCCTTCCTATGCTTCCGAGCACATTGAGATTCCTTCTCCTCGCCAGTCAGGTCTGTTCAAGAAGCTGTTGAAGGCCGTGTTTCTGTTCCTTAGGATTTACGCGCCAGTCTATTGGCTTGACGACGACAAGCGTAGGGCGCGGGCCCTCTTGAAAGATAGGCAATACGATGTAATTGTCGCCAATGATGCCTCTTCGCTGCCCGTAGCGTTCTCCGTTAGTGGTAAGCAAACACCCGTCCTCGCCGACATGCATGAGTTTGCACCTGGCGAACAGTTAGAGGGTTGGAAGTGGAATTTTTTCTGGAAAGGATATCCGGAATATTTGTGCCGGCGATATCTGATAAAAGCTAAGAAGGTTGTTACGGTTTGCGAATCGATTGCCGAGCTTTATCAGGCTGAATTTCTGGGTGAGCGGCCCGGGGTGCTGATGAATTGTCCGTCGTATATCGATGCTCGTCCGCGTCCACTTCATGCGCAGATCAAATTGGTTCATCACGGATTGGGTTGTCCAAGCCGGAAGCTGGAGTTGATGGCTGAGGCGGCATTGTTACTTGATGAGCGCTTTGCATTCGAGTTTATGCTGGTGGAGTCGAATAAAGCCTATTGTGATAGCCTCAAGGCCAAGTACTCCGGGGCGAAGATCACCTTTCGCGAGCCGGTACCAATGACGGAGATCGCCAAGGTCCTCAACGAAGACTATGACATGGGGGTGTTTCTTCTTGAGCCGGAGGCAGTCAATTACAAGTACGCACTGCCTAACAAATTATTCGAGTTCATCCAGGCGCGGCTTGCTGTCGCAATTTCGCCAAGCGTTGAGATGGCCGCGCTGGTCAGTGCGACGGGGGTGGGTGTAATTGCCGAAGACTTCACCTCGATTTCGCTGGCGAGGGCGATCAACGCCTTGGATAATGACCAGATCATGGCGATGAAAGAAGCATCCTCCGTAGCAGCCCAGCGCTATTCGTCTGAGGCCGTATATCGTGATTTCAAGCGTCTGGTAGACGCCGTAGCAGGTTGACTATTTATGTGTGGAATTCTGGGTGGTGCTTGGTTTGGTGGTTCTGAAGTTCCGCTGAATCGGGTAGACGATGCGATACACGCACTACGTTTTCGCGGGCCCAATGACAATGGCAAGGAGCTCTACTCCCATGGCACCACCAAGGTAGCTCTGGGGCATACGCGTCTGTCGATCATTGACTTGTCGTCGGGCGGCCATCAACCGATGAGCACGCCCGACTACGCGATGTCAATCGTCTTCAATGGTGAGATCTACAACTATCGTGAATTGCGTGCGGAGTTGCAGGGCATGGGCCTGGTGTTCCGATCCGACTCGGACACTGAAGTGCTGCTGGCTGCCTGGAAGACCTGGGGTGTGGCCTGTCTGAAACGACTTGTCGGCATGTTCGCCTTTGTGGTCTTTGATCACGTTCGCGGCACATTGACCTGTGTGCGCGATGCATTTGGCATTAAACCTTTTTTCTACGCGGTGGAGGATGGCAACTTCCTTTTCGCCTCTGAACTGACCGCCGTCAAAGCGATGAAGGCACATAAGGTACGTCTGGATTGGCAGCGAGCCTATGACTACCTGGTGCATGGCGACTATGACAGCAATTCTTCTACTTTCTTCGAAGATGTCTCGCACCTGCTGCCGGGCCACATTTTGACGCTCGACCTCAGCACTGGCGAGCTCAGTGAACCAGCATGCTGGTGGACGCCAACAATCACGGAGCGCAAGGACCTGAGTTTCGACGAAGCCGCCGAACAGGTCAGAGAGCAGTTCCTGTCCAACATTCGCCTGCACCTGCGCAGTGACGTGGCGCTGGGGGCGGCGCTTTCTGGAGGCATCGACTCTTCTGCCGTGGTTTGCGCGATGCGGCACGTGGAGCCAGACCTGCCAATCAATACCTTCAGCTACATCGCTCGCGGGAGTGAGGTAAGCGAGGAAGTATGGGTCGATCGAGTCAACGAGCATGTAGGTGCTGTTGCACATAAGGTGGTCGTCAGTGCCGACGAACTTGCTCGCGATCTCGATTCGATGATCCTTGCGCAGGGAGAGCCTTTTGGCAGCACCAGCATCTATGCGCAATATCGGGTATTCCAACTCGCTCGCGAGCAGGGTGTCACCGTAACGCTGGACGGTCAGGGTGCGGACGAGATGCTGGCTGGTTACAGTGGTTATCCTGGCCAGCGGTTGCGTAGCTTGTTGGAAAAGGGGCGCCTGGGCGAAGCCTGGAGCTTCCTCAATGAATGGGCTCAATGGCCTGGGCGCGACCGCATGGCCGGAGCCAAGCGCGCTGTGGCTGAAATGACCCAAGGCTCTTTGTACCAGGCATTGCGCTCGCTGAATGGAATGAACGCCCTACCGGGTTGGATCAACGCTGAACCGCTGGTCGAGCGAGGCATCATCCAGCAGTTCCCGCATCAACGCGCCACGGTGAACCAGTCCGGACGTCGGGTGATGGCCGAGCTCGGCTTGTCGCTGACCCGACGCGGACTGCCAGGGCTTCTTCGCCACGGCGATCGTAACTCCATGCGGTTTTCGGTGGAGAGTCGCGTGCCGTTCCTTACTTTGGATATGGTCGATCTGTTGCTTTCTATGCCGGAGTCCTATCTGATTTCTCCCAAGGGCGAGACGAAATCAGTATTTCGAGCTGCGATGCGCGGTATAGTGCCCGACGATGTACTGGACCGTCGGGACAAGATTGGCTTCGCCACCCCAGAGCAAGTACTGCTTGCATCAATGATCGATACCATTCGCGGTTGGTTGACGACGGACTTGCACTTGCCGTTCTTCAATCAGGCCGAGGCGCTTGTTGAGTTCGAGTTGATCATGGCAGGTAAGAAGCCATTTTCCTGGCAGGTCTGGCGATGGATCAACTTCTGCCGCTGGCATGAGCACTTTATCGCTTGAGTTTGGATTAAGGTTTTATTTTGAAAAGCGTGTTGATCATCTCTTTCTCGGTTATCCAGAGCGATCCTCGGGTGATGCGCCAGACGCACCTTCTCAAGGGGGATTACCAGGTCACAATTGCCGGTTATGGCTCGAAGCCGGATGTAAGGGCCGATTTCGTTCAGCTGCAGAAAGGCCCTGCTAGCCTGCTGAAAAAGGCCTACTGGGCCGGCAAATTGTTGATCGGTGCTTTTGACAGTTACTACTGGAATCAGGAGCAGGTCCAGAGTGCCGTGCGCCTTCTGAGCGGCAAGCGCTTCGACCTGGTCATCGCCAATGATGTGTCCAGTGCGCCACTGGCGTTCAGGCTGGCGGGCGAGGCACCGGTCATGGTCGACGCGCACGAGTACTCCCCCCGCGAGTTTGAGGACAAGCGCTTGTGGCGCATGCTGTTCGGTCGCTACATCAATGACCTCTGCGCCCGCTACCTGCCACGTGCGGCCTCGATGACCACGGTCTGCCGTGGGATTGCCGATGAGTACTCGCGTGTTTACGGGGTCAGGCCCCTGGTGATCCACAACGCGCCTGTTCATCAGTGCCTGGCGCCGACTCCGGTGGTGGAAGGGCGAATCCGCCTTATCCACCATGGTGCCGCCATTCGCTCGCGCCACCTCGCCGTGATGATCGAGATGATGGGCTACCTGGATCAGCGTTTCAGCCTGGATTTCATGCTGATGGACAGCGACTCGGCCTACCTGTTGGAGTTGCGCGAAGCGGCGAAGGGCGATCCGCGCATTCGATTCATCCCGCCTGTGCCGATGCCTGAAATCTGCCTGCACCTCAATGGCTATGACATTGGGGTGTTCTTGCTGCCGCCCGTCAACTTCAACTACGAGCATGCGCTACCCAACAAGTTCTTCGAGTTCGTGCAGGCTTGCCTGGGCGTAGCGATCGGCCCTTCGCCAGAAATGGCGAACCTTTTGCGGGCCTATGAGTGTGGGGTCGTCGCCGAATCCTTTGCCGCCAGGTCTCTTGCCGCGTCGCTGCAGCAACTGGATACCGAGGCTGTGACGGCCTTCAAGCAGGCTTCCCATGCCGCCGCAGCCGAGTTGAATTATGAACACGACGGTGAACGACTGTTGTCGGAAGTGGCACGCTTGGTCTGAAACCGCGTGCATGAGCGGCAAAGCAATGAAAGCAGGCGCCGAAATCTGCAGGTTTCGGCGCGCAGGCTCGCGAAGGAGCGGCATTTGAGGGGGAAGGCATGAAGGTGCTGTTTCTGCACCCGGCGGGCGCCTTTGGTGGCGCCTCCAAAAGTTTGATCGAGCTGTTCACCTGCCTGAGATCGATGGGCGTTCAGGGGACCGTGCTGACCCCGGGGGGGAGCGCCGTACCGGCATTCTCCAAGGCCGGCATGTCTGTTCGAACCGTCAAGGGGCTTAGCCAGTTCGACAATACCCGTTACGGTCATTATCGCCGGTTGCGCTGGATCATTCTGCTGCGGGAACTGCTACTGCTGCCGTTCTCGCTGGTAGCAATCTGGCGCTTGCGCCGCGAGCGATTCGATCTGCTGCATGTCAACGAAATCACGCTGCTGCCGCTAGCCCTGCTGGCCAAGCGTTTGCTGCGGGTTCCAATGGTAGTTCACGTACGCTCACTGCAACGGGCACCGGGGTCGGATCTGCGTACCCGGGTCATCAACAACTGGCTGCATCGCTTCGCCGACGCTGTGGTTGCCATCGACCATACCGTGGCGGCGACGCTGGACCCGTGCTTGCCGGTCACGGTGGTGCACAATGGCCTGGGTATCGATGGCCCTGTCGCTGGCCCTGTTGCGCGCGCAGCCGCGCAGCCCGTTAGCGTGGGGTTCCTTGGGGTGTTGATTGCCCTCAAGGGGGTCTACGAGCTGGTGGAGGCCATGCGCATACTCAAGCAACGGGGCGTCAGGCTGCAGTGCCTCATCGCTGGTGAGAATGCTCGAGAGCTGTCAGGGCTCAAGGCATGGGTGCTCGCGCGGTTGGGTTTTGCCCGTGATGTGCGGGCTGACCTCGAGCGTCTTGTCGAGCAGCATGGGCTGCATGAGCATATCCGGCTGCTGGGCTTCGTGGGGGATGTGCGGACCCTCTATCCGCAGCTCGACATCCTGTGTTTCCCATCGCATCTGGACGCGGCCGGCCGGCCGGTTTTCGAGGCGGCGTTCTACTCGATACCCAGTGTGGTGGCGGTCGCCAACCCAGTGGAGGACGCAATCATCCACGAAGTGACCGGCCTGGCCATTGCCCGGCCCGACCCTGAATTACTGGCCGATGCCTTGCAACGCCTGGTCGAAGACGAGGCGCTTCGCCTGACCTTGGGGCGCCAGGCTCGGCAGTGGGCCCAGGACAACTTCGCGATACAGCCCAATGCCGAGCGAGTGCATCAGTTGTACCTGCAACTCGTGTCATGCCCTTCGAGCCCGGAACCGGACAAAAGTAAATGACAGATATCGATTGCATGGTCATAGGCGCTGGTGTCATCGGCCTGGCCTGCGCCGCGCAGATGGCTCGTGATGGCAACAGCGTGATGCTGGTGGAGCAGGAGTGCCGGATCGGCGACCACACCTCCAGCCGCAACTCCGAAGTTATCCACGCCGGCATCTACTATGCACCTGGGTCGCTGAAGGCGCGCCTGTGTGTCGAAGGGCGCGAACTGCTTTACCGCTGGTGCGAGGAGCGCGGGGTGAGCCACCGACGGATCGGCAAGCTGCTGGTCGCGGTGAGCGAAGCAGAAATCGATGCGCTCGAGGCATTGCAGCTCAATGCCCGGCGTTCGGGCGTGGAAAGCCTGCAAGAAGTGTCGCGGGCCCGCCTGCGCGAGATGGAGCCTGCCGTCGCCGGCGTGGCTGGGCTGTTCTCGCCGCAAACCGGCATCATCGACAGCCATGCTTTCATGGAGTCATTGTTGGCCGAAGCGCAGGCCCATGGCGCGGATCTTGCGCTGGAGACGCGGGTCACGCGCATGGCGCCCTCAACCGAAGGGTGGGTTGTCGAAGGGGTGAGCTGTGGCGAACCCTTCAGCATCACGGCGCGCAGGGTGATCAATGCGGCCGGGCTGTTCGCCAGCAAGTTGGCCGAGGTAATCGAAGGGCTGGCGTCTGAGCATGTGCCTGTCACCTACTGGTGCCAGGGGCGATACTTTTCCTACGCTGGTCGCGCGCCATTCAACCACTTGGTCTATCCAATGCCGGAGGCAAACACGGCAGGCCTCGGCGTGCACGCTACCCTGGATCTTGGCGGGCAGGTGCGCTTCGGGCCTGATGTCGCCTGGACGCAGTCGCTGGACTACCGGGTGGATGAGTCTCTTTGCGAGGGATTTTCCTACGCCATAAAGAGATATTTCCCTTCGATTGACAAGAAGAAGCTACGTCCCGGATACAGTGGGATAAGGCCTAAACTTTCCGCTCCAGGCCAACCAGCTGCCGACTTCATGATCCAGGGGCCAGAAGTACATGGTTTGCCTGGGTTGGTTAATCTTTACGGAATTGAATCGCCCGGGCTGACAGCAAGCCTTGCAATTGCACAGCATGTTTCCCGGCTATTTGACTGAGTTTCCTGGCGCCCCATGAAGATCCTCGTTCTCTCGCAATATTTCTGGCCTGAAAGTTTCATCATCAACGACATCGTGCGCACCCTCGACGAGCAGGGGCATGAAGTGGTCGTGGCAACCGGCAAGCCCAACTATCCGGATGGCGACATCTTCGAGGGCTACCAGGCGGGAGGTACGCAGCGCGAGCGCTACCTCGACCGTGTCGATGTCGTACGTGTACCGCTGTGGCCCCGGGGGGCGGGTGGGGCGAAGAACCTCATTCTCAACTACCTGTCGTTCGTCCTGTCGGGGCTGTTCTGCCTCCCCTGGTTGCTGCGCAAGCGTCAGTTCGACGCGATCCTGGTGTTCGCGCCGTCGCCCATTCTCCAGGCTATCCCAGCGATACCGTTGAAGTGGCTCAAGGGGGCACGGTTGGCATTGTGGGTACAGGACTTGTGGCCAGAGAGCCTGGCGGCCACCGGTTTCGTGCGCAACCGTCATGCCCTGCGTTTGGTCGGTTGGCTCGTACGCGGCATTTATCGCTGCTGCGACACCTTGCTGGTGCAGTCGCGCGCCTTCGTCGAACCGGTATCGCGCTACGCGGCCCGCGACAAGATCGTCTACTTTCCCAACTCCATGGATTCGCGCGCCATGGCGCAAGCCCCGGCATTGCCAGAGCCATTGGCTGAGGTGCTAGCCGGCCACTTCTGCGTGGTATTCGCCGGTAACCTGGGGACCGCCCAGGCGCTGGACACCCTGGTCGAGGCGGCCGTGCAACTGCGCGACGATGCCGACCTGCGCCTGGTCCTGGTGGGCAGCGGCAGCAGGCTGGCCTGGCTGCAGGAGCGCAAGCAGGCCCTGGGCCTCGATAATCTCATTCTGCCGGGGCGTTTTCCCATGCAGGTGATGCCGGCCATCTTTGAGCGCGCTGCGGTGTTGCTGGTCTCGCTGAGCGACCAGGACATCTTTGCCCAGACCGTACCGAGCAAGATCCAGGCATACCTCGCCGCTGGCCGGCCGATAGCGGCCAGCCTTAATGGCGAAGGTGCACGGGTGGTGATCGAGGCCGGCGCCGGCATGGCGTCGGCGGCCGAGCAGGCCAGTGCACTGGTGGATAACCTGCGTCGGCTCAAGGCCATGGATGCATCCGCTCGCGAACAGATGGGGAGTGCCGGGCGGGCCTACTTCGACCAGCATTTCGAGATGAGCGCCCAAGTTCAAAGGCTAGTGCACATCCTTTCAGGTAACATCGCGCCAGGACGGTAGCGGTAATGTTTGGCAGGAGGTTGTCATGTATGAGTTTGTCTAAATGATTTCTATTATCAATGCGGCGCAAATCAAAAGGCATTTCCCAATATTTGTAATATTGGCGATCTACCTGCCTGCCGCATGTTTGGGGCATTACTTGTTCAGAGATGAATCCTCTAGGGATTTTCTGATCTTGCTGCTTCTTTTCAGTTTGTCCTACGGCATTAGTTTTCCTTACTTTTCCCGACTCTATGTTTCCATGGCGCGCCGCGCGGCGGTGATGCGCGATGTTTCATCTTCTTGTTGGGAAGCGCTGGCATGCGGCTGCTTGCTGATTTATCTCATGGCGCTGGCGTACGTCTCCTGGCGGGCACCCTCAGTACCTTTGTTGGTTGCTCTCAACGGCGGCAGCCTCATGGATATCGCCCATTCGCGCAGCCAGTTTCTAGCCGGGCTCACAGGTTTTGAAAGCCTGCTGCGTTACGCGGTATTCATCCTCGGTCGCTCGATCATACCGCTGATTCTGGTGGCAGCCTTCATGGCCGGCGCTCGCGCGAGGTTTGCCTTGCTCGGGGTGGTGCTGGTGCTCTCGCTGTTATCCATGGAAAAGGCCGCGCCGATTTTCGTGCTGTTGCCTCTGGTCCTGCATTACGCCTTTGCGAAGAACTGGAGGGCCTCGGTGTGTGTGCTGCTGCTGTTGGTGGGCAGTATCTTGCTGATGTCGTTCCTGGCCATGGGTGGCAACAGTAGTCCGGCGGCGGACACTGGTGCGGCCGTGGCCAGTAGCGAAGCTGCCGACATGAGGTTGCCGGCCGGCACGCTGATCACTGAACCTATCGCTCCCCCGGAGCGCTCACTGCTTCCGTATTACCTGTCCGTGAAATACGACACGGAGGAGTACAGGTTCGATCCGGCGACTGTCACCGGAAAGGCGACCTTGCTGCTTAACCGAATTGTCTGGGTGCCTTATGTCACTGCTTACAACTGGCTGGAGTTTCAGCGAATCGTTCTGCAAGGGCACAACACCTACGGGCGCTCGATCAGCCTGGTACACCTGCTTTACGGTGAGCCGAAAATGAACCTGGAGAAGATGGTATATGTCTTCGAATACGGAGCATCTCCGGGCGGGGAGGGGGGATCGAACACGGTGTTCTTCGTCGATGCGAAACTGGCGTTCGGCTGGTTCGGCGCAATTGCCTATTCCCTGCTGTTTACGTTCTGCGCCGCCTGTATCCTTGCTTCGGGCAGGCGTGAACTGATCGTGGCGAGCATTGTCTGTTTGCTGGTTGCTTCGGTCAGTTCGTTGACCGCGACACTACTCAGTGGTGGGCTGTTCATCTACGTGGTGTTGTCACTGCTGACAGGCACGCCTTCAAACCGCAGTATTGCCGGCCAGGAGACCGCGCGATGAGTCCAGGGATGGCGATTTCGACGTTCAAGACCGCAAGCGGGCAGTTTTTCGGCCTGCTGTTCGGCGCGTTGGCTGTCAAGCTGCTGGCAGTCCTCACTGGGCCGGCGGGTGTGGGGCTGTATTCGGTGCTGCGCCAACTGCAGCAAATGCTTTCGTCGGTGGCCTCGGTAGGCGGACAGAACGCCGTTGTGCAGGGCATGAGCAGCCATACCGGAACTGCACGGCAGCGCTTTTTCCTCTCCACGCTTTACGTGTTCCTGGGCATGAGCCTGCTCATGTGCGGTGCGGTGCTTGCCGGTGCTGATCTGATCGCCGATTTTGCGCTGGCCGGGGATCATGCCTCGGCGGTGCGCTGGCTGGTGATCCCCATCACGCTCGGCACGCTGCTGTTCTTCCTGCGAGGGGTACTGACGGCAGACATGCAGTATGGTTCGGTGGCGATGATCAACCTGCTCACCGGCCTGGGGGCGGCGTTGGTCGCTTTGCCGGCGGGGCTGGCTTTCAGTCGGGGCTACCCGGAACTGCTGGTGCTGATGGTGGGAGGGGGGCTGGTGCCGGCACTGCTGATCGCACTTGTCCATGTGCGTCGGCTCGGCTACCTCGGCAGCCTCGCCGAGCTTGCGCCCAGAGGTGCCAGTCGTGAGGCGACGATACGTTTTCTGCAGGTGGCACTGCCGTCGCTGTTGTCGCTGATGTTGACCATGGGATGCATCCTGGTGGTCCGGGCCAGTGCCGTGCACTTGTATGGCCTGGAAGGGGCTGGCCAGTTCGATGCGGCCTGGAGCATCAGTGCCATGTACCTAGCATTATTTCTGACTTCGCTGCAAAGCTACCTGCTGCCGGAGTTGAGCAAGACGGCGAATGGCCACGCCTTGCACGCCGCACTGTCCAAGGCATTCCATTTTGCTTTGATGCTATCCTTGCCGCTGGTCGTCAGTCTGGTGGTTTTCAAGCCGCTGGTGATGAACCTGTTGTTCAGCAAGGCGTTCCTGCCTGCACTCGACGTGCTGCGCTGGGTGCTGCTAGGCGACTTTGTGCGAGTGCTGGGCTGGGTCATGTCTACCACGCTGATGGCCCGCGCCGACATGAAAGGCTACGCGTTGGCCGAAGGGCTCTGGAGCCTGGTCTTTGTGTCTGTCGCGCTGCTGTTGCTGCCGTATGGTATCGAGTGGGTCGGCGTGGCTTATCTGCTGGCGTATATCGCGTACCTGGTTTTCCTTGGCTGGCGCTTGTGGAGGGTACATGGCGCCAGGCTTCCACTGCGTCGGGTCGGCCAGTGGTTTGCCGCGCTGGCATTGATCATCCTGGCCTCCTGGCTGTGCTGGCATGAGCAACAGGTCCTGTCCTGGTCGATGCTGATGATCATTCCGGCCTGCCTGTTCAGTTGGAGCATCATGCAACCAGACGAGCGCGATTTTGCCCGGCACCTGGTCACTCAAGCCTTGGGGCGTTTGAAGCGGTTTACTGGCCGGCGCTGAGCCGGCCTCAGTTTTTTGAGGGAAGTGATGAAAATTCTGGTTCTGGGTGTAACCGGCATGCTGGGCAATGCCGTTTTTCGCGTGTTTGGTGCAGACCCTGCGCACGAAACATGGGGCACATTGCGCGGCCAGGCGGCCTTGCGTCACTTTCCCCTGGCCAGCCACGACCGCCTGATCAGCGGTATCGATGTACTCGACCAGGACGCCTTGGCTGCGGTGCTGGGCAAGGTGCGCCCCGATGTAGTGATCAACTGCGTCGGCCTGATCAAGCAGTTGGCCGATGCCAAGGACCCGCTCACTGCGTTGCCCATCAACGCCATGTTGCCGCACCGTCTGGCTCGGCTGTGCAATCTGGCTGGCGCACGGCTCATCCACGTCAGTACCGACTGCGTGTTCGACGGGCGCAAGGGCAACTACCTGGAAAGCGATCTCTCCAATGCCGAGGACCTGTACGGTAAATCCAAGTACATCGGCGAACTGCATGACGCACCCAACGCGATCACCCTGCGCACCTCGATCATCGGGCATGAGCTGGGCTCCAGCCATGCGCTGGTCGACTGGTTCCTGTCCCAGCAAGGTAGCGTGAGAGGGTTCACCAAGGCCATATTTTCCGGTTTGCCGACCGTTGAGCTGGCACGGGTCATGAAAGACTTTGTCATTCCCCGTCCTGCACTCTGCGGGCTTTATCATGTTGCTGCAGAGCCGATCGCCAAGTTCGATCTGCTGGGGTTGGTTGCAGCCGAATATGGCAAGCAGATCGAGATCCGACCGGACGCCACGCTGGAGATTGATCGTTCGCTCGATGGGGCGCGTTTCCGTGAGGCAACGGGTTATGTAGCGCCCGCCTGGGGGGAGCTGATCCGCGGTATGAAGATGGGCCGCTGAAGGGCTCAGTCCAGCGCCAGCAGCAAGTGCCAGGCGCTTTGTGTGTCAGGCAAGCAGAGACTTGTCTGGCCGCGAGTATCTCTCGCGGGGTATAAGCCTGATCAAGTAGGCATCATGTCGAGAGCAAGACTTGATGCCTACAATCCCGGCACCACAGTTCTCAAGCAGAACATTCCCGTTATGCCTGCACGATGGAAGTCCAGCGTACGAGCGGCGCCGTCAATGTGTTCGATGTCGTGTCACTGGTGAAGCGCAGTGAATATGGGCTGTCGCCGGTATGGCGTTTACCTCATCCGGCGTCATGCGCTGCGGTTCTGGCGCGATGGCAGTTCCTACCAGTTGCTCGTTTAGCTCTCAATCGTTTAATTGCAGGGATTGCATAGACCTCGCCTAGCCCAAGGCGCTGAACACTCGACCATGTACTTGGGCGTGCCGTTTTTCGGCAACTGGGCCTCTTGGGATCCCGACAGTGTTATCCACTCCGAGGTTCTCGATATTCTCGCCTTGCAGTCAGGCGCAAAATCTCCATCAATCATGGAATTGTGAGCGTTGACCGTAGGATTATTCTGATTTTCTTCCCTCCACGCTGATCTGACTTGTCGTGAGTGTATAGTCACCTTCCGAAGTCACCCGTTCCATATATATTTACAGCCACTATTTTGGTTGGTTGTGAGTGTGCGTTGCTGGGATGTTATTTCTCGGTTTTGCTCTGTCTGATTGCTTTATAAGTGGTTGGGTTTTAACTGGCCGCAGTCGGTACTCGCGCCTTATGAAGCAAGTTCGAATGATGGCGTAAGGCCACCAGTCTCTGATGGTGGGTTTTCTCGGCGTATCACAGGTATGCCTATTAGGCAGTCGCACGTAGAAACTGATAACCCGGTCAGAGAGTCATGATGCACGTATTTGCTTTTCCTGTAGCGGTAATGACCAACCTATTCGCCATGATGGTTCTGATGATCGCTCTGAGTTTGTTTGGTAAATCAGAAGTGGCGGCTGAGGTGGGGTTGGTTCATGGTGCTACAGTGGCACTGTTCTATTCATTTTCAGGCAACGCGCGCAGCCTGATTATTTCTGACGCAAGCTCTTTGTGGGCGCCCCAGATTCTGCGCTGGCGAATGTTGCTGCTAGTGCCATTGTGTATTGCAGCCTGGTTGCTATGCGCTGGTAGTCTGCAGGGGCGGGAAGCATTCATTGCCCTGTTGATTTTTAGACGGGCCATGGAATGGTTGGCTGAAGTTTTTCTCAGTGAGCAGGAACGGCATCAGCGATTTGGTGAATGCATTGGGTTTACCCTGATCCAATGCGCTGCCTTGATACTCGTGTCGATGGCCATCATTTTTGACAGGGCGGTCATTGCAGTGACCTTTATTTGGGCATGTTCGCCGTTGCTGAGCTGTATAGGGAGTAATTTATTCCGGCAGGCGCTGGTGTGTGGTGTGGGCATGTTTAGTGGTTTGCGCAAATTGTTACCTCATTTCGGTTCAACACTGGCGATTGGTGCTTCCGTATATATAATTCGGCTCTTCATGATTCTGTTGCTCGGCAAACAAAGTGCGGGTGACCTGTTTGCTGCGTTTGCCCTTGGCGGCATCATGGGCGCAGTTTTTTCCCAGGCACTGGGTGCGACGATGGTTCGCAATGAAGCGTCGCTCAGAAATAGTAAATTCAGAAAGCTCTTCAATATTCTTCTGCTGGCAATGACGTTGGCGGGTATCACGCTGGCGCTTTCAGTTTGGCATGTCCCGGAGCTGTTGGCCTGGACATCAAAGAGTCATGTTTTCTGGATGGCCGTTAGCTGCTCTTTGGTTGGAGGGACGGTAATGGTTCTCGCTCAGCAATTACGATTGCAGCTCCTGCAGAACCGTGCCGGATGCGATGTTTTTGGCTCCGATGTGTTGGCGAACTTGCTTCTGGTTGGTTGTGTGCCGCTCTTGTTTTTTGGCATGGGTGAAACCTACCTGGCGAGCTTGTATCTGGTTGGTGCTGTTCTATCACTGGTTTTCTATTTAAGTGAAGATTGGTCTGTGATCATGGAAAAATATCGAGGCGGTCGGATGGTGTCGAACCTGCGGAGGATGGCTGGTGTTGGTGCAGGGCAGCAGGGGTGGGGAATGCTGCTGTTGGTGATCGGCTTGTTCACCCCCATGTTTGTTCAGTGGGGGCTCGGTCTTTATCATGCGGATAATTATTATGACAGTGGCGGGCGGCTGGCTTCGCTTCCCATTCCCCTGTCTGTGGTTTTTTGTTGTGCGGGTATAGTGCTCATGGGTGGGTATGCGCGTGCGCGCAGGGTGTTGCTCGTCATTTTTTCTTCATTCGTGGCGATGTGCTTGAGCTTGTTGGCGTTTGCGCAAGAGTCTGGCGTCGGTATTAACATGAGTAAGCTTGTTTTAATGCTGCAGTATTTGCTGCCGATGTTTGCATTAATTGCAGGCGTGCAGGCTGGTAGCATATGCGATGCTCTGCGTGGCCTGGCGCGAGGGGTGCTTGCTGTCCTGCTGGTTGTAATAAGTCTGCAGCTGGTTGCTACGGTGGTTTTGGAAAAGCGGATATTAAGCGAGTCAGCATTATTGTTTGGGGTCTATCAGGGGTTGCAGTATGTGCCGGTTATATTTGTCGGCGGGTACCTGATCGCGCTTTATACGCTTTGGTGTGATAAATCGACACATGCATGGTTGCTGGTGCTTGGAGGGCTGATAGGAGCCTATGCAGCGCTCTCAATCTCGGTGCTTGCCCTGTTCCTTTTGTCGGCGGGGGGGCTGATATTCATGGTGACAAATCTGTTCGCGGGCGTTCACCGTGTTCGGGTTCTGGTTCTGGCGGCTCTATTGGCGGCAGGTTTGGGAGGGGGGGTAGTGTATGCGTCCGGAAGTCCGTTGCACTCGCTCAAGTTCAATATGCTGTTTGCTGCGGCTAAGCCTGTCGTACAGCCTGTGCAAAAAAAATCGCCAGTCACTACGGGGCCGGCACAGCCTTCTGCTTCGACCGCCGGCGTTCCGCGAGTGGCAACCACCGCCGTTACAGCAGCATGCGCTGGTGGCGAGGAGGGTAAGCGCCTCGCGGTTCCGCTCAATTTGATCGAACGATTGAAATTTTGGGACTTTTACCTTGAGGGGGTACAAGAAAGTTGGACGGCCTTCCTCCTGGGGCATGAGCGCCCCCCTGAGCGAAGCGTTTTCCCAAGTGCTCATAATTACTACCTTGATCTTGTTTATAATTTTGGCTTTCTGGCGCTTGCGCCGTTGCTCATGCTGATGTTGCACACGCTCCATTGTATTTTTAAGCAGGCGAATCGAATTTTTAACGAGCCAGGAATGTTGGCGGTTACAGTGGTCGTGTTGTTTATCCTGCTGATTGACAACTCACTCAAGGTCGGGATGCGCCAGCCTTACCCTGGTATCGTTTCATTCTTCCTGTGGGGCTTCCTCCTCGCCTGGCTGTGGCGCTTTGAAAACGCTGCAAAAACGTCAGCGGCCGAGACTCGTTGCCATGCTGGGCGTGATCAATGATGTCGATGTGGATGCGGCCTTCGTCAAAAGTGTGCCGTAGCCTGTATGATGCGTCAGCCGTGCGATGGGCCAGCTCCGTTACGATCAGGCAGAATGGCAAGCCGCTTGATAGTCCTGTGCACCAGGCCTGGTTGATGTGCATGGCTTTGCGTGTGCCTGGGTGACGCTTCAGGCATGGCCAGCATCATAATTGGCATGCGTTCATATCATTTCGTGCACCGCGTTGGCTGCACGCACCTGCTGGGAAGGTTCTATGTTCGACAATAAGGTATTGATGATCACCGGAGGCACCGGCTCCTTCGGTCACACGGTGTTGCGGCGTTTCCTCGATACCAACGTGCGTGAAATCCGCATTTTCTCTCGCGATGAGAAAAAGCAGGAAGACATGCGCATCGCCCTGGCCAATGACAAGGTCAAGTTCTACATCGGTGATGTACGCGACAGCGACAGCCTGAAACAGGCCATGGTAGGCGTCGACTACATCTTCCACGCTGCGGCCCTCAAGCAGGTGCCTTCGTGTGAGTTCTACCCGATGGAGGCCGTGCGCACCAATGTCATCGGCACCGAGAACGTGCTCAATGCCGCCATAGCCTCTGGCGTCAAGCGAGTGGTGGTGCTGTCGACCGACAAGGCCGTCTACCCGATCAACGCGATGGGTATTTCCAAGGCGATGGCCGAGAAGCTGGTGGTGGCCAAGTCGCGGATGATCCCGCAGGGTGGCACGGTGGTCTGCTCCACACGCTATGGCAATGTCATGGCATCACGCGGCTCGGTGATCCCGCTGTTCATCGAACAGATGCGCAACGGCGAGCCGTTGACCGTCACCGACCCGGCCATGACCCGCTTCCTGATGTCGCTGGAAGACTCCGTCGACCTGGTGCTGCACGCCTTCGAGCATGGCGAGCAAGGGGATCTTTTCGTACAGAAAGCCCCGGCTTCGACCGTGGGCGACCTGGCTCAGGCGCTGAAAGAGATGTTTGCCAGCGACAGCGCGCTGCGGGTGATTGGCACCCGTCACGGCGAGAAACTCTACGAGTCGCTGGTATCCCGTGAAGAGATGGCCAAGGCCGAGGACATGGGGCGCTACTACCGCATTCCCGCCGACAATCGCGACCTCAACTACAAGAAGTACTTCGTCGAAGGCGAGGAGAAGATCTCCGAGCTGGAAGACTACACCTCGCACAACACCGAACGCCTTGATATCGCGGGCGTCAAGCAGTTGCTGTTGAAACTGGACTACATCAAGGAGCAACTGAATGCTTAAGGTCATGACCCTGGTCGGTACCCGCCCCGAGCTTATCAAGATGAGTCGGGTGATCGCCGAGCTCGATCGCCAGGTCAACCATGTTCTGGTGCATTCCGGGCAGAATTACGACTTCGAACTGAATCAGGTGTTCTTCGACGACCTGGAAATTCGCAAGCCCGATCATTTTCTCGGTGCCGCTGGCGAGACTGCCGCGCAGACCATCGCCGAGGTGATCGCCAAGGCCGACGCAGTATTCGAGCAGGAACAGCCCGACGCGCTGCTGCTCTACGGGGATACCAATACCTGCCTGGCGGTAATCGCCGCCAAGCGCCGCAAGATTCCGGTGTTCCACATGGAGGCGGGCAACCGCTGCTTTGACCAGCGTGTTCCCGAAGAGCTCAACCGCAAGGTGCTCGACCACCTGTCCGACATCAACATGGTGTTGACCGAGCATGCCCGCCGTTACCTGATCGCCGAGGGTATCCGCCCGGAAACCATCATCAAGACCGGCTCGCACATGCATGAAGTGCTCGAGTACTACATGCCGAAGATCGAAGCCTCCGACGTGCTGGCGCGCAGCGGCCTGGAAGCCGGCAAGTTCTTCATCGTCAGCGCTCACCGTGAAGAGAACGTGGACAGCCCGGACAACCTGCGCGACTTCCTGGCCACCCTGCGTGCCCTGGTGGAGCAGTACGGTTACCCGGTGATCGTCTCGACCCACCCACGTACCCGCAAGCGCCTGGAAAGCCTGGGTGAGAACCTGGACCATCCGCTGATCCGCTTCGTCAAGCCGTTCGGCCTGCTGGACTACATCAAGCTGCAGATGTCTGCGTTCTGTGTACTGTCCGACAGTGGCACCATCACCGAAGAAGCCTCGTTGCTGAACCTGCCGGCGGTGACCCTGCGCAATGCCCACGAACGGCCGGAGGGGATGGACGAAGGCACGCTGATCATGAGCGGCCTCAAGGCCGAGTCGGTACTGGCAGCTGTCAAGGTGATCACCAGCCAGCACCAGGCCGGCCAGCGGCAGATCCCTGTGGTCCCTGATTATGAGGGCGGCCCGGTTTCGCAGCAGGTCGTGCGCGTGGTGCTGAGCTACACCGACTACATCAATCGCACTGTCTGGCGTAAAGCCTGAGTGCCCGGCATGGCTCAACGAGTCTTCCTGACCGGAGCAACGGGGTTCGTCGGTTCGGCGGTCGCCCGGCGTCTGCTGGCTGATGGCTGCGGCGATTTGCGCTGCGCTGTGCGCAGTGAAGCAGCCGATGTGCCGTCGCCAGCGCAGGCTGTGCTATGCAAGGACTTCGCCGAGAATGATGGTTGGCAGGCTGCATTGGGCGGTGTGGACGTGGTCATCCACAGCGCAGCCCGCGTGCATGTGATGAACGACACCGAAGCGGACCCGCTGGCTGCGTTTCGCCGGGTCAATGTCCAGGGCACGCTCAACCTGGCACGCCAGGCAGCGGCTGCTGGCGTCAAACGTTTCGTGTTCATCAGCTCAATCAAGGTCAACGGAGAAGGTACGCCCCCTGGCAGCGCCTACCGTGCCGATGATACCGCTGCGCCTCAGGACCCTTATGGCGTATCCAAGCATGAGGCCGAGCAGCAACTGCTTCAGTTGGCGACCGAGGGCGCGATCGAGGTGGTCATCATTCGACCGGTGCTGGTCTATGGCCCAGGAGTCAAAGCCAACTTCCTGGCCATGATGCGTTGGCTCGACCGCGGTGTGGTATTGCCGTTTGGCGCCATCGGCAATCAGCGCAGCCTGGTTGCACTGGACAACCTGGTCGACCTGATCGTGACCTGCGTATCACACCCTGCGGCTACCAATCAGATTTTCCTGGCCAGCGATGGCGAAGACCTGTCGACGACACAGCTGCTGCGGCGCATGGCGGCGGCACTGGGCAAACCGGCCCGGTTGCTGCCCATCCCCGCCTGGGTGCTGACCCTGGGCGCCACCTGCCTGGGGCGCAAGGCGCTGTCGCAACGCCTGTGTGGCTCATTGGCGGTGAATATAGACAAAACCCGCACACTGCTGGGGTGGACCCCGCCGGTCAAGGTGGATGCCGCATTGTCGGCCACCGCCCGGCACTATCAGGATTCAGTTCGCAAATGATCTATTGGTTACTCCCCCTGATTGTCGTCATCTCGCTGGTGATGACGGCGTTGTTGCGCCGTTACGCGTTGGCCAGAAGCATCATCGACATCCCCAACGCGCGTAGCTCTCATACACTGCCGACACCTCGCGGTGGTGGCGTGGCGATAGTGGTGGCGTTCCTGCTGGCGCAGCCCCTGCTGGCCTGGGCTGGCCTGTTGGACAGTGCTTCACTCGTCGCATTGTTTGGTGCCGGGCTGTTGGTCGCTGTCATTGGTTTCATGGACGACCACGGTCATATTGCGGCGCGCTGGCGCTTGCTCGGGCATTTTTGCGCTGCGATCTGGGCGCTGGCCTGGCTCGGTGGCCTTCCCCCCCTGCAAGTGTTCGGCATGAGCTGGTCATTGGGATGGGCCGGGCATGTGCTGGCCGCTTTCTACCTGGTCTGGATGCTCAACCTCTACAACTTCATGGATGGCATCGACGGCATCGCCAGCGTCGAGGCGATCACTGCCTGCCTGAGCGCTTGCCTGCTCTACTGGCTGGCGGGCGAGACCTCGCTGATCTGGGCCCCACTGTTGCTGGCGGGCGCGGTGGCGGGCTTCCTGTTCTGGAACTACCCTCCGGCACGAATCTTCATGGGCGATGCGGGCAGCGGTTTTCTCGGCATCGTGCTGGGCGGGCTCTCGCTTGTCGCGGCCTGGCAGTCGTCGCAGCTGTTCTGGGCCTGGCTGATCCTGCTGGGTGTGTTCGTGGTTGATGCGACGTTCACCCTGGGCCGGCGCCTGCTACGGGGAGAGAAGGTTTACGAGGCCCATCGCAGCCATGGTTATCAGTTCGCCTCGCGCCGTTACAAGAGCCACAAGCGAGTGACCTTGGCGGTACTGGCAATCAACCTGCTCTGGTTGCTGCCCATCGCTGTTGTGGTCGTTCATTGGCAACTGGATGGTTTGCTGGGGCTGTTGATCGCGTATAGTCCTTTGCTTGTATTGGCCCTCAAGTTCGACGCTGGCAAGCAAGAAAACTAAGAGCATATCGGCCATGACCGGTATCATGCGGTAACCGTGTTTACTGAATATTGACGTCATATCCGCGGGATGCGGAGGCGGGATCAACTCTGATGATGGATAAATTGAGGGCAGCCCTGCTGGGGCTGCCGCGTCGCTACAAAAGGGCGCTTCAAGTCGCTGTAGACCTGCTGCTGGTCTGGGTTGCGCTGTGGATGTCGTTCATCGTGCGCCTGGGGTTCGAGGACGCCGGCAGCCCGGTGCTCAACCATCCGTGGCTGTTCCTGGCCGCCCCCGCGATCGCCATTCCGATCTTCATCCGTTTCGGCATGTACCGGGCGGTGATGCGGTACTTCGGCAACGATGCACTCATGGTCATCTTCAAGGCCGTCGGGCTTTCCTCACTGCTGTTGGCGCTGGTCGTCTACTGGTACAGCAACCATGCCACCCTCGTGCCTCGCTCGATCGTCTTCAACTACTGGTGGTTGAGCCTGGTCATGCTCGGCGGCCTGCGCCTGGTGATGCGTCAGTATTTCATCGGCGACTGGTTTACCACTGCCCAGCACGTCCCCTTCACCAATCGCGATGATGGGCTGTTGCGTGTGGCCGTCTATGGTGCCGGGGCAGCAGGCAACCAATTGGTGGCTGCCTTGCGCATGGGCCGCTCGATGCGTCCCGTGGCGTTCATTGATGATGACCCAGGCATTGCCGATCGGGTCATCTCCGGCTTGCCAGTATTCAAATCGCGCAATATCCAGCGAATGATCGATGCCACGGGCGCCCAGGAAATCCTCATGGCGCTACCCTCAGCGAGCCGTGGGCGCAGACGTGAGATCCTCACTTACCTTGAAGGATTCCCGCTGCATGTGCGCAGTGTGCCCGGGCTGATGGACCTGGCCAGTGGTCGGGTCAAGGTCGATGATATCCAGGAGGTCGATATCGCCGACCTGCTGGGGCGCGATGCGGTACCGCCCGAGGCCGGCCTGTTGCAGCGCTGCATCACCGGCAAGGTGGTGATGGTGACTGGTGCCGGGGGGTCGATCGGTTCTGAGCTGTGCCGGCAGATCATGGGGCTTGGGCCGACCACCTTGCTGTTGTTCGAGCACAGTGAGTTCAACCTCTACAGCATCCTCACCGAGCTGGAACAGCGTTGCCAGCGCGAGTCACTGAGCGTTCGACTGCTACCGATCCTGGGGTCGGTGCGCGATGCCAACAAGTTGCTGCACATCATGCAGACCTGGCAGGTCGAGACCGTCTACCACGCGGCCGCCTACAAGCACGTGCCGATGGTCGAGCACAATATCGCCGAAGGCGTGCTGAACAACGTCATGGGGACGCTGCATGCCGCGCAGGCGGCGATGCAGGCCGGTGTCGCCAACTTCGTGCTGATCTCCACCGACAAGGCGGTGCGCCCCACCAACGTCATGGGCAGCAGCAAGCGCCTGGCCGAGATGATCCTGCAGGCGCTGAGCCGGGAGAGCTCCCCTGTGTTGCTGGGCGACAATCGCAATGTCTCGCAGATCAACTCCACCCGTTTCACCATGGTGCGCTTCGGCAATGTACTGGGTTCGTCGGGCTCGGTGATCCCGTTGTTCCGCCAGCAGATCAAGGCTGGTGGGCCGTTGACCGTGACCCACCCGAAGATCACACGCTACTTCATGACCATCCCGGAAGCCGCGCAACTGGTGATTCAGGCCGGCTCCATGGGGCAGGGCGGCGATGTGTTCGTGCTGGACATGGGCGAGCCGGTGAGGATCGTCGAGCTGGCGGAGAAGATGATCCATCTCTCGGGCCTGAGCGTACGCAGCGAGCGTAATCCAGCTGGGGACATCGCCATCGAGTTCACTGGCCTGCGTCCTGGCGAGAAGCTCTATGAGGAGCTGCTGATCGGCGACAACGTCGAGGCCACTCGCCATCCGATGATCATGAGCGCCCATGAGGACCACCTGGCGTGGGAAGCGCTCAAGGATCGCCTTGGCCAGTTGTTGACGGCGGTGGCGACGGATGACTACGGGCGGGTGCGCCAACTGCTGCGGGAAACGGTGAGCGGTTATGCACCAGATGGCGAAATTGTCGACTGGATCTACCAGCAGCGTCGGCTGGAACCATAGGAAAAAGCCCGGCCTGATGCCGGGCTTTTCTTTGCTTCAACGCTTTGAATTATCTCGAAAAATACTCGCACCTTGAGCGGTTTGCCGTGGGCAGCACGGCCATCTACCGTAGCAGGGCAACCAAGGAAACGTTGCCTTTCAATTAGCCTCAAGGAGTGACTTCCCATGCGTAACACTGTCCTGTCGTACCTGCTGCTTCCGCTTTTTGCCGGGTTTTCCTTTTCGCTCAGCGCTGCCCCCACCAGCATGCCTGCCGAGCCAGTGCCAGCAGTGATGCCGGCCGAGCAGGCAAACAATCGGGTAGATCTGAACACGGCCGATGCGCAAACCCTGCAAAAAGCACTGAACGGCATCGGTCAGGCCAAGGCACAGGCCATTGTCGCCTACCGTGATGCCAACGGGCCGTTCACCTCCGTGGATGAACTGCTCGAGATAAAGGGCATAGGCAAAGCGCTGCTGGAGCGCAATCGTGACAAGCTGATGGTCGAGTAAAGCAGGCTGGAGCCGATCGGCACCCGCTGGTCGGCTCTTCATGACGGCAATGTTGTTCAGCGGTCTTGCGCATCCTTGGCATCCGCCTCGGCATTGCGCTCGTGGACTTTCTTCAACTGCTCCTCGGTCAACGGCAGTTTTTTCGCCGTATCCCGCAGCATCATCAGCCCGCCAACGATCGAGCCAAGGGCGACGATGAGTATCAACCAGGCATACCAAGGCATCGATGTTCTCCTACAAACTGAAGATGACAGCACCTGCATGGTATTCGAACCATGGCCGTGTGCGATGGTTCAATTATAGGAGTGGCCCACTGCCAGGCCAATTCTCATGACCCGCGGCCCCCAAAGGCCATGCCACTTCGTTTACAATGCGCGCCGTTTACGACTTGCCAAGAGACCGCGCCCATGTCCGCCTGCCAGACGCCCCTGATCGTCGCCCTGGATTTCCCTACCCGTGACGCCGCCCTGAAGCTGGCTGACCAGCTCGATCCGGCGCTGTGCCGGGTCAAGGTCGGCAAGGAACTGTTCACCAGCAGCGCTTCGGGGATTGTCGAAACCCTGTGCAGCAAGGGTTTCGAAGTGTTCCTCGACCTCAAGTTCCACGACATCCCAAACACCACGGCGATGGCGGTCAAGGCTGCAGCCGAAATGGGCGTCTGGATGGTCAACGTGCACTGCTCCGGTGGCCTGCGCATGATGTCGGCCTGCCGTGAGGAGCTGGCCAAGCGCAGCGGCCCACAGCCATTGCTGATCGGCGTGACCGTGCTGACCAGCATGGAGCGTGAGGACCTGGCGGGAATCGGCCTGGATATCGAACCGCAGGAGCAGGTATTGCGCCTGGCGGCACTGGCCGAGAAGGCCGGGATGGACGGCCTGGTGTGCTCCGCGCTGGAGGCCCCGGCGCTGAAGGCCGCGCACCCGTCGCTGCAACTGGTCACCCCGGGTATCCGCCCGGCGGGCAGTGCCCAGGACGACCAGCGCCGGATCCTGACCCCGCGCCAGGCGCTGGATGCAGGTTCCGACTACCTGGTGATCGGTCGCCCGATCAGCCAGGCGGCGGATCCGGCGCAGGCGCTGGCCGCTGTGGTCGCTGAAATCCGCGGCTGATTCGAGCCTGCCGGGGCTGCCTTGCAGCCCCGGGACATCAGACCTTCAACACCAGCTTGCCGAAGTTTTCCCCGCTGAACAGCTTGAGCAGCGTCTCTGGGAAGGTTTCCAGCCCCTCGACCACATCTTCCTTGCTTTTCACTTTGCCGCTGGCCAGCCAGCCGGCCATTTCCTGTGCGGCCTTGCCGTACTCCTTGACGTAGTCCATCACCACGAAGCCTTCCATGCGCGCACGGTTGACCAGCAGCGCCAGGTAGTTGGCCGGGCCTTTGACCGCTTCCTTGTTGTTGTACTGGCTGATGGCGCCGCAGATCACCACCCGCGCCTTGAAGTTCAGGCGTGACAGCACCGCGTCGAGGATATCGCCGCCGACGTTGTCGAAGTAAACGTCCACACCCTTCGGGCATTCACGCTTCAGGCCCGCCAGCACGTCCTCGGCCTTGTAGTCGATGACGCCGTCGAAGCCCAGCTCGTCGAGCAGGTACTGGCATTTCTGTGCGCCGCCGGCGATGCCGACCACGCGGCAGCCTTTGAGCTTGGCAATCTGCCCGGCGATGCTGCCCACGGCGCCTGCCGCACCGGAGATCACAACGGTCTCGCCTTCCTTGGGCTGGCCGACGTCGAGCAGGGCGAAGTAGGCGGTCATGCCGGTCATGCCCAGGGCGGAGAGGTAGCGGGGCAGGGGGGCCAACCGTGGGTCGATCTTGTGCAGGCCCTGGGGTTCGCCGGTGAAGTAATCCTGCACGCCCAAGGCGCCGCTTACGTGGTCACCGGGCTTGTAGTCCGGGTGCTGCGAGGCAACCACTTCGCCCACGCCGAGGGCACGCATCACCTGGCCCAGGCCAACTGGCGGGATATACGACTTGCCTTCATTCATCCAGCCGCGCATGGCCGGGTCGAGGGACAGGTACAGGTTCTTCACCTGAATCTGGCCCGCGCCGGGTTCGTCAGCCGGTACCTGCTCGAAGGTAAAGTCGTCGCGGCGCACGGCGCCGACCGGACGCTTTGCCAGCAGGAAACGGCGGTTGGTCTGGGGCATGGCGGATTCTCCTGAACAGGTTAAAAGAGGGTCGATGATCGGCTGTGATTATGTACTGCGTCACGCAAAATCACCGCAAACGATAGTAGTCCAACCGTGCCCCTGATGATGCTGCCCAGCCGGCAGGCGGGCTGACTAGACTCAGCCTCGACTCAATTTCTCCATGCAGGAGCCAGCAATGAGCATGACCTTCTCCGGCCAGGTAGCCCTGGTCACCGGCGGTGCGGCGGGTATCGGCCGGGCGACGGCCCAGGCGTTCGCCGCCGAGGGGCTGAAAGTGGTGGTGGCCGACCTGGATGCGGCCGGCGGCGAAACCACGGTGGCGCTGATCCGTGAGGCGGGTGGCGAGGCCCTTTTCGTTGCTTGCGACGTGACCCGCGACAGCGATGTGCGCCAGTTGCACGAGAAGACCGTGCAGGCCTATGGCCGGCTGGACTACGCCTTCAACAATGCCGGTATCGAGATCGAGAAGGGCCGCCTGGCCGAGGGCAGCGAGGCCGAGTTCGACGCCATCATGGGCGTCAACGTCAAGGGTGTGTGGCTGTGCATGAAGTACCAGCTGCCTTTGCTGCTGGCCCAGGGTGGTGGCGCGATCGTCAATACCGCCTCGGTGGCGGGCCTGTCGGCGGCGCCGAAGATGAGCATCTATGCCGCGTCCAAGCACGCGGTGATCGGCCTGACCAAGTCGGCGGCGATCGAGTATGCGAAGAAGGGCATCCGGGTGAACGCGGTATGCCCGGCGGTGATCGACACCGACATGTTCCGCCGTGCTTACGAGGCCGACCCGCGCAAGGCCGAGTTCGCCGCGGCGATGCATCCGGTCGGGCGCATCGGCAAGGTCGAGGAGATCGCCAGCGCGGTGCTGTACCTGTGCAGTGATGGCGCCGCGTTTACCACCGGGCACAGCCTGACCGTTGATGGCGGTGCGCTGGCGATCTGATTGACCCGTCAGCGCTGGGCAGGTGGCAGCGGGTTCACCCGCGAACGGGCCGGCCAGGTTATCCACAACCGCCACGCCACCCCCGCACACCCCAGCAGCAACACCGTGCCGAATACGCTCAGCGCCAGGCGCGACCCCAGCCTGTCGCTGAGCAATCCAGTAAAGATCACCGGCAGGCTGAACCCCAGATACGCCAGCAGGAAGAACCCGGCACTGGCCCGGGTCTTCTCGCTGCCGGCGAGCTGGTTCACCGCAGCCAACCCACCCAGGTAGATAAAACCGTAGCAGGCACTGCTGGCGGCAATCGCGCCCAGCAGCACACCGGCCAGCTGGCCGCTGTCGGCGCCCCAGGCCAGCAATCCATAGCTGCAGGGCAGAATCAGCAGTCCGAGCAGTGTGGCCTGGGCGCTTGGCAGGCGCCGGGCCATGGGCTGGAACAGCAGCCCGCAACTGATCACGCAGAAGGTCGAGAACCCCGACCAGGCACTCAGGTCGTGTTGGCGCAGGATCCCCGGCAGCAGGGCGATCACCAGGCCGACACAGGCCCACGCGAGCAGGATCGCCAGGCCGTAGGCCAGGCTGCCGGCGGGGTAGCAAGGCAGACGCAGCATGGCGCTGCGCTGCGCCGGGCGCGGGTCGGGCAGTCGCCACACCAGCAGCACTGCGATGCCCGCGAGCAACAGTTGCAGATGAAAGCTCGCCGGTGCCAGGGTGGGCCCGCGCAGCAGGCACAGGCTGGTCAGCGCCGCGCCCAGGCCGAAGCCCAGCGAGGTGCTGGCCGTGACCCAACTGGCGGCGCGGCCGCTGTCGCTGCCCGCCATCAGTTCGCCCATGTAGGCGGTGGCCGTGGCCGATGCCCGCCCGGTACCCAGCCCCAGGAGCATGCGCGCGACGCCCAGTGCCTGCAGGCTTGGGAATAGCAGCATGATCAGCGTGGCGAGCATCGACAGGGCCAGGGCGGCGATGATCAGCGGGCGTCGCCCGACCCGGTCGGCCAGCCCGCCAAGGGCCAGCAGCACCGGCAGCACGCCGAGCACATAGCCGGAGAAGGCCACGGCGGTGGCTGCGGCGCCACGGCCGGCGAGTTCGGCATAGGTGATGTACAGCGGTGCCTGCAGGTTCACCGCGAGGGTGATCAGACACAGCGCGAAGGCCAGCAGGGCCGGGGCATAGCGGGTGGGCATGAGGGCATCCGTAAAGGGGGAGTGTCTGTCGGCAGCATCGCGGCTGTGGGGTTGCCCAACAAGGCACACTCCCCAGGCATTTGTGCTTAACTGTTCGCCCAAAATCAGCGAACACTTGCCATGCACCTGAATCTGGATCGCCTGCAGCCAACGCCCCTGGTCCAGCAACTGACCGAACAGTTGCAAGCCTGGATCGAACAGCAACGCCTGCGCCCCGGCGCCCGCCTGCCGTCGATCCGCACCCTGGCCAAGGCCCAGGCGGTAAGTGCGTCCTGCGTGATCGAGGCCTACGACCGCCTGGTGGCCAGCGGCTGGCTGGTGGCGCGGCACGGTGCCGGTTTTTTCGTTGCCGAACGCAAGCCAGGGCAACAAGTGGATGCCGGCAGCGCCTGGGGCGAGGCTACCGACGGCAGTTGGCGCCTGTTCCGTGAAGGCCATGAAGCGCTGCTCAAGCTCGGCTGCGGCTGGCTGCCGGTAGCCTGGCGCGCCGAGGCGGAACTGGCGCAGGCCGTGCGCCAGGTCAGTCGCGGCGAGCCCGAGGCGCTGTTCGACTACTGCCCGCCCCTGGGCCTGGCCAGCCTGCGCCTGCAACTGCACAAGGGCCTGGCGCGGCTCGATATCAGCGCCGAGCCCGAGCGCATCCTCACCACCCAGGGCATCAGCCATGCCCTCGACCTGCTGGTACGCACCCTGCTGGCGCCGGGCGACACGGTGCTGGTGGAGCGCCCCGGCTACTACAACCTGTTCAACCTGCTGCGCCAGCACGGCGTGCGCATGCTTGAAGTGCCCCGCACGCCCACCGGGCCGGACATTGGCGAACTCGAGCGGCTGCTGGTCGAGCACCGGCCACGCTGCCTGTTCACCAACAGCCTGTACCAGAACCCCACCGGCACCAGCCTGACCCCCAAGGTCGCCTATCGCCTGCTGGAACTGGCCCGCGAGCATGACCTGCGGATCATCGAGGACGACCTATACGCCGACTTCCAGGAAGGCCCGGCCACCCGCCTGGCCACCCTCGACAGCGAGCAGCGGGTGATCTACCTGGGCAGCTTCTCGAAAACCCTCAGCAGTTCGCTGCGGGTGGGCTACCTGGTCGCGGAACCGGCGCTGATCGCCCGCCTGGCCGAGTTGAAGATGGTCAGCGGCATCGGCACTTGCCGCTTTGCCGAGCAGGTGATCGGCCAGATGCTTGCCAATGGCAGCTACCGCAAGAGCATCCAGCGCCTGCGCGTGCGCCTGGGGCAGCACATGGCCAAGCTCCTCGGGCAACTGGAGGCGTGGGGGTGGGAGGTATTGTGCGAACCCTGTGGCGGCATGTTCGTCTGGGCCCGCTCGCCCGGGCGCGACTTTGCCGCTCTGGAGCGTCTGGCGCTGGAACATGCCGTGCTGCTCACGCCCGGCAGCGCCTTCGACCCCCAGGGGCGGGCGTGTGACTGGCTGCGCATCAATGTCGCGTACGGGCAGGACGTCCGCGCCCAGGCGTTCCTCCGACATGCGGGGCGACCTCCAGCGGCCTGAAAGCGACACGCTCATAGCTAAATGACACCATTCTGACGCCAAGCTCTTGTGAGGTGGCTGCCGCCGTTGTCACTCTTGCTTCTCGGAAAAGCCCGACAAGGCAGAGGGGAATCGGTGATGGCGGTGACCAAGCACGGTGTTCTGGCCAATCTGGGCATGGCCCGCAAGCTCGGTTTGGGCTTTGCCTTGGTGCTGCTGCTGACACTGCTGGTGGCAGCCATCGGCGTCTACGCGCTGTTCAGCGTCGGCCAGCGCTTCGACGGCTTGCGCCAGATGGCCCAGTTCAATACCGACCTGCTGCGCCTGCGCCAGCACGAGCAGGCGTTCGCCCTGCGCTCCGACATCACCGAAGCCGATGCGCTGCGCACTGGCCTGCAGGGCCTGCTCGAGCGCGCCCGTGGCCTGCCGGGGCTAGCCTCGACCGAAGGCGAACTCGGCGCCTACGGCCAGGCGTTCGACCAGTTCGTCCAAGCGGTGCAGGGCAAGGAGCTGGCGCTGGACATGGCCAGCTGGTCGGTGTCCAGCGTGGCCAACAACCTCGATGTGCTGCAGGCCGGCCTGGCCGATGACGGCACCTACACCCTCAAGCAGTCGCAAGGCCAGCAGGGCGGCGAGTTTCTCGAACAGGCCGGCCAGGTGGCGCAGGTGTCACGGCTGATGCTGCAGGCCATGGATGAAGCCCGGGTGCGCCTGGAGCAGAGCCGCAAGGGCGGCGAGGTGGGCCAGGGGCGCATTGCGCAGACGGTGGAGGCGGCCAGCCTGGTCGAGCAGCTCAAGGGCGCGGTGAGCGATGCCGGTTACCAGAGCGTGCTGGGCGAGGTGGCCGGGCATATCGCCAGCTTCTCCGACAAACTCAATGAATACACCGACCTGCTGGCGCAGGAGCAAGGCATCAAGGCCCAGTTGCAGGCCCGCGCCGAACAGGTCACGGCGCGGGTCGACCAGGCCTACAGCGCACAGGAACAGGCGATGCAGGCCGAGCTCGCACGCAATGCCGTGGCCATTGCCGCCGCCACCGCGCTGGCGCTGCTGGTCGGGGTGCTGGCGGCCTGGCTGATCACCCGCGCGGTGGTCGCGCCGCTCAAGCGGGTGATCATCCGTGCCCGGCGCATCGCCGCCGGTGAGCTGGCCATCGAGGCCGAGGCGCCGCGCAAGGACGAGGTCGGCCAGTTGTTGCAGGCCATGCAGCAGATGGCCGAGGGTTTGTCCGGTGTCGTCAGCGGCCTGCAGCAAGGCATCGAGCAGTTGGCCGGCAACGCCCAGGCGTTGTCGGCCGTGACCGAGCAGACCAACCGCGAAGTCGGCAGCCAGAAGGACGAGACCGAGCAGGTGGCCACCGCCATGCAACAGATGACCGCCACCGTGCATGATGTGGCGCGTAATGCCGAGCAGGCGGCCGAAGCGGCCCAGGCCGCCGACGACAAGGTCGAGTCCGGCCAGCAGGTGGTGCGCCAGAGCATGCAGCGCATCGAGCAGCTGGCCGCCGCCGCCGAGACCGCCAGCTGCGGGATCGACAGCCTGAGTGCCGAGATCCACACCATCGGCGACGTGCTGGAGGTGATCAAGAGTGTCGCCGAGCAGACCAACCTGCTGGCGCTCAATGCCGCCATCGAGGCCGCTCGCGCCGGTGAGCAGGGGCGTGGCTTCGCCGTGGTGGCCGATGAAGTGCGCGCCCTGGCGCGGCGTACCCGGCAGTCCACCGAAGAGATCGAGCGCCTGGTGGCCAGCCTGCGTGGCAATGCCCAGCAGTCGGTGACGCAGATCCGTGGCAGCACCGAGCTGGTGCGCCTGGCGGTGGCCGATGCGCTGCAGACCGAAAGCGCGCTGGGCAGCATTGCCGCGGCGGTGTCGTTGATCCAGCAGATGAACCAGCAGATCGCCGCGGCGGCCGAGCAGCAAAGCTCGGTGGCCGAGGAGATCAGCCGCAGTGTCACGCAGATCCGTGGCAGTGCCGATCAGGCGGCGCTGGCGATGGAGGACAATGCCCGCTCAAGCGTTGAACTGGCGCGGCTGGGGGATGACCTGAAGGGGATGGTGGGGCACTTCCGCTTGTGATTGGCCGTGGTGATCCAATCGCGGGGCAAGCCCGCTCCCACGTGCAAGGTATGCGTGGGAGCGGGCTTGCCCCGCGATAGCGTTTTCAGCCCTTGCGCGGGCTGAGGATAAGCAAGGTCAGCACCCCCGCCACAATCCCCCAGAACGCCGACCCGATCGAGAACAGGGTGAACCCCGACGCTGTCACCATGAAAGTGATCAGCGCCGCCTCACGCTCGCGAACCTCGCCCATGGCCACGCTCAGGCCATTCATGATCGAACCGAACAGCGCCAGCGCAGCGATCGACAGCACCAGCTCCTTGGGCAGGGCGCCGAACAGCGCCGCCAGGGTGGCGCCGAAGATACCGGCGATACCGTAGAAAATCCCGCACCAGACCGCGGCGGTATAGCGCTTGCGCGGGTCCTCATGGGCGTGCGGCCCGGTGCAGATGGCCGCGCTGATGGCCGCCAGGTTGACCCCGTGCGAACCGAACGGTGCCAGCAGCAGCGAAGCCAAGCCAGTGGCCGAAATCAGCGGCGAAGCCGGCACCTGGTAGCCGTCGGCGCGCAGCACGGCGACCCCGGGCATGTTCTGCGAGGTCATCGCCACCACGAACAACGGGATGCCGATGCTGATGGTCGCCGCCAGCGAGAAGCTGGGCGTGGTCCACACCGGGGTGGCTACCTCGAGCTGGAAGCCGCTGAAGTCCAGCAGGCCCAGCGCGCCGGACAGCGCGGTGCCCACCAGCAGCGCGGCCAGCACGCAATAGCGCGGCGACAGGCGCTTGACCAGCAGGTAACTGAAGAACATCCCCAGCACCAGCAGGGTACGGTGCTGGGCGGCGACGAAGATCTCACTGCCGATCTTGAACAGGATGCCCGCCAGCAAGGCGCTGGCCAGCGACGCGGGAATACGCTTGACCAGCCGTTCGAAGCTGCCGGTTAACCCGCAGATCAGCACCAGCACGGCGCAGGTGATGTAGGCGCCAATGGCCTCGCCGTAGCTCACGCCGCCGAGGCTGGTGATCAGCAGGGCCGCGCCGGGCGTCGACCAGGCCACCGTGATCGGCGTGCGGTAGCGCAGCGACAGGCCGATGCTGCACACCGCCATGCCGATCGACAGCGCCCATATCCACGACGAGATCTGCGCGCTGGTCAGGCCCGCCGCCTGGCCGGCCTGGAACATCAGCACCAGCGAGCTGGTGTAGCCGGTGAGCATGGCGATGAAACCGGCGACTACCGCCGAGGGGGAGCTGTCTGCCAGCGGGCGCAGGGGCACGGTGGTGGCATCGGTCATAGGGTGAATTCCTTGTACAGGTGTAAGCATTTTTTTCAGGCTACCGTGCCATGGCTTGATCCTTGCCATACAGCAGGCATTGCATTTAGCCGTACAGTCGCCAACTATTGGCCACGGTTGTGCAACTGCGTGAAAGGGGAGGGGCGATGTACAAGGTGTATGGCGATTACCAATCGGGCAACTGCTACAAGGTCAAGCTGATGCTCAGCTTGCTGGGCCGCCCGTACGAGTGGCAGGCGGTGGACATTCTCAAGGGCGAGACCGAAACCCCCGAGTTCCTGACCATGAACCCCAATGGCAAGGTGCCGGTGCTCAAGCTGGAGGATGGCACTTGCCTGTGGGAGTCCAACGCCATCCTGAACTTCCTCGCCGATGGCAGCGAGTTCCTGCCCAGCGAGCCACGCCTGCGTACCCAGGTGCTGCAGTGGCAGTTCTTCGAGCAGTACAGCCATGAGCCGTATATCGCTGTGGCGCGGTTCATCCAGTTTTACCTGGGGCTGCCGGACGAGCGACTGGAGGAATACAAGGGGCTGCACAAGGGCGGTTACAAGGCGCTCAAGGTGATGAACAAGCAGCTGGAGATGACGCCGTACCTGGTCGGCGACCAGTATTCGATTGCCGACGTGGCGTTGTACGCCTACACCCATGTGGCGCATCAGGGCGGGTTCGATCTTTCTGCCTATCCGGCAGTGCAAGCCTGGTTGGCGCGCGTGGCCAGCCATCCGCGGCATGTGCCGATGGTGGATTGAGTTGAGTTATCGCGGGGCAAGCCCGCTCCCACGCCGGTATCTGGCGTGGGAGCGGGCTTGCCCCGCGATGGCTTGTAGCCTCTAAGCGAAGCGCTTGTCCAGGTAGGCAATGATGTCCTTGGACTCATACATCCAGGTCACCTTGTCGCCTTCTTCGATGCGCAGGCATGGCACCTTCACCCGGCCACCGCCTTCGAGCAGCGCCTGGCGGTGCTGGGCATCGTTCTTGGCGTCACGCAGTGCCACCGGCACGTTGAGGCGGTGCAGGGTGCGCCGGGTTTTCACGCAGAACGGGCAGGCGTGGAACTGATACAGGGCAAGGCCCTTGGCTTCCTGCTCAACGCGCGCCTGGGCCGAGGCATCACGCTTCTTCTTGGCCGGGCGGCTGATCCAGTCGCCGAAAACGATGAGCTGGCCGAGGCCGACCCGCAGGGCTTTGACGATCATGACTGACTCCTGATCTGGTTGAGGCGCACAAAACAAAAAGCCGACCCCTGGGGGTCGGCTGCGGATCACGGGCCGATCACTTGATCAGGCTGAGGAACTCGCTGCGGGTGGCGGCGTTGTCACGGAACTCGCCGAGCATCACCGAGGTGAGCATGGTGGAGTTCTGCTTCTCGACACCGCGCATCATCATGCACATGTGCTTGGCTTCGATGACCACGGCCACGCCAGCGGCACCGGTCACCTGTTGCACGGCCTCGGCGATCTGGCGGCTGAGGTTTTCCTGGATCTGCAGGCGACGGGCGAACATGTCGACGATGCGCGCCACTTTCGACAGGCCCAGTACCTTGCCCTGAGGCAGGTAGGCGACATGAGCCTTGCCGATGAACGGCAGCATGTGGTGTTCGCACATCGAATACAGCTCGATGTCCCGGACCAGCACCATTTCGCTGTTGTCGGAGCTGAACAGCGCGTTGTTGGTGACTTCTTCCAGGGTCTGCTCATAACCGCGGCAAAGGTACTTCATGGCCTTTGCAGCCCGCTTGGGCGTGTCGAGCAGGCCCTCGCGGGAGACGTCCTCACCCAGTTGGCTGAGGATCTCGGTGTAGTTCTGTTCCAGGGACATGGATCTACCTGTGGAAAATTTCGCAAAGGCGAAGGGTACGGCGGCGGCGGCGGCGCTGCAAGCGCGATGTCACTCGTCGCGCCCTTCGAGCATGGTTCGCTTGAGCATGACATACACCGCGCCAGTACCACCGTGGCGGGCCTGGCACGAGGTGAAGCCGAGCACCTGCGGGTGCTGGCGCAGCCAGGTGTTGACGTGGCTCTTGATCATCGGGCGCTTGCCGTCGATACGCGCGGCCTTGCCGTGGGTGACGCGCACGCAGCGAACTTCGAGCTTGGTGGCCTCGGCGATGAAGTCCCAGAGGATCTCGCGGGCTTTCTCCACGCTCATGCCGTGCAGGTCGAGGCTGCCCTCGAAGGCGATCTGGCCGAGCTTGAGTTTGCGGATCTGGCCTTCCTGCACGCCGTCGCGGCGCCACATCAGCTCGTCTTCGGCACCGACGTCGATGACGAACTGGTCGGACAGGCCGTCGACCACCAGTGGCTGGTCGCTGCGGATGGTCGCCGCCTGGCGCAGGCCGGCCAGCTGCTTGCGATCGGCCTTGGCCTTGCCGACTTCGGCGCGGTCGTGCTTGATCTGCTTGACCCCGCGCACTTCGCTGCGGAAGAGGGAAAAATCGTCGTCTTGCATGGTGCCTCCACGTGGGCGGCGTAGTTTACGCGAGTGGGGCAGGGTTGTGTTGCCTTGGCCGACGCCATCGCGGGGCAAGCCCGCTCCCACAGGCTATAGCGTGGGAGCGGGCTTGCCCCGCGATGGCGTCAGTCGTGCTTCTTCATCAAATGCGGCGACAGGTTCAGCTCACGCCCGCGGCGCAGGCGAATACGGCTGCGCCGCCAGAAGCGCACGCCGACATACAGCAGCAACAGCCCGACCACGGTCAGTATGGCCGCGAGCGGGCGGTTGGCATTGAGTTCGGCGAGGGCAGGGTAGTTGCCCAGCAGGCCGGCGATGCCGGCCATGGCGAGCAGGATGCCCAGGGTAGCCAGCAGGACGGAGAAGGCGGCGGCCAGGCGCGCGCCCCAGTTGCGTGGCTCGCGCTGGCGCAGGCGTCTGGCATCGAAACTGCCTTTGAGCTTCATTCGAATTCCTCGGGATCTGGTGTCGCTGATCCGGGTTTCGACCTGCTGCCCGCCCTCGGGTTCCGCCCGTCCGCCGGGCGGTGCCTGGCTCAGACCAGGCTGGCGGTAGGGGCCACGCAGGCGAAGTTGTCGGCCATCACGGCCATCTCGCACTGGTGGATCTGCGCGGCAGGAATGACCCCGTCCTTGAAGGCCAGGTCACGGGTCGCCGAGGCATCTTCCACCAGGGTGCAACGATAACCATAGTCCTTGGCGCGGCGTACGGTGGTGCTGACGCTGGAGTGGCTCATGAAGCCGCAGACGATCAGGTCCAGGTGACCGAGTTCCTGCAGCGTTTCGTGCAGCTTGGTGTTCTTGAAGGCGTTGGGCATGCGCTTTTCGATGATGGTTTCACCGGCCAGCGGCTCCAGGCCCGGGATGAACTCGCCGCGCGCGCCCTGCGGGTCGAACAGGCCGCCGACAGTGCCCAGGTGGCGAACGTGGATGATCGGGCGCCCGGCCTTGCGGGCAGCGTCGAGCAACCGGGCGATGTTGGCCACGGCCTCGTCCATGCCCGACAGCGCCAACGGACCGCTCAGGTACTCCTTTTGCGCGTCGATGACGATCAGGCTGGCTTGGCCCAGCTTGGCCGGCGGGTAGTCGCGGCCGCTGAGGCGGAACATCGTGGTTGGAACGGACATCAAGGGCTCCTTGGATAGGGCTTTTGTGTGCCTATTCTCCCTTGCCTTGGCGCCAATGTGAATGGTTGACATTGCAGGCGGCATGGTTACTGGCCTGTGGCTATCCATTCGGCTATCGGAGAGAGCATTTATGCGGTGTGGGCTGTTAGACTTTTGGCCTGTCTGAAAAGGAGTCCTCCGTGATCACATCCCGCCTGCGCACCCTGCGCGATCATATCCGCTGGGCGGTCAGCCGCTTCCATGAGCATGAGCTGTTTTTCGGCCACGGTGCCGACAATGCCTGGGACGAAGCCCGCCTGCTGGTGCTCGGCGCCGTGCACCTGCCGTGGGAGGTGGCCGACAGCTACCTGGACTGCCAACTGGAAGACGACGAGCGGGTACGCCTGATGCACTTGCTCAAGCGCCGTATCGAGGAGCGGGTACCGACCGCCTACCTGCTGGGCGAGGCGTGGTTCTGCGGCATGTCGTTCATCGTCGATGAGCGTGTGCTGGTGCCGCGCTCACCTATCGGCGAGCTGATCGAAAAACGCTTCGAGCCGTGGCTGGCGGCGGAACCTGCGCGCATCCTCGACCTGTGCACCGGCTCCGGCTGCATCGGTATCGTCGCTGCCGAGGTGTTCCAGGAGGCCGAGGTGGTGCTGGGCGACCTGTCCTTCGAGGCCCTGGAAGTGGCCAACCAGAACATCGAGCGCCACGGGCTGGATGCGCGGGTCTACACCGTGCAGGGTGATGGCTTCGCCGGCCTGCCGGGGCAGCGCTTCGACCTGATCCTGTCGAACCCGCCCTACGTCGACTCGGAAGACTTCGCCGACATGCCGGCCGAATACCACCACGAACCCGAACTGGGCCTGGCCTGCGGCAACGACGGCCTGGACCTGGTGCGGCGCATGCTTGCCGAGGCGGCAGACCATCTGACCGAGAAAGGTTTGCTGATTGTCGAAGTGGGCAACAGCCAGGTGCATGTCGAGGCGTTGTACCCCGAGGTGGACTTTGCCTGGCTGGAGTTCGAGCGCGGCGGGCACGGGGTGTTCATGCTGACTGCCGAGCAGTGCCGACAGCATCAGGAACTGTTCGCTTCGCGGGTTTGATCAGCGTTTGGTGAGTTAGGGCCGCTTTGCGGCCCATCGCCGGCAAGCCGGCTCCCACTCCGATCGCATAAACCCAAACAATGCGTAATTCCTGTGGGAGCCGGCTTGCCGGCGATGAGGTCAGTGCAAGCTACACAAGGCAATTGCTCCCACCCCGACCGCTGGCTTGCCGGCTGTGTCAGCGCGTGGCAATCCAGATCAACAGCCCGGCCTGGAACACTGCAAAGGCCACCAGGCAGGTGATGGTGAAGCGCAGCCCGTTGTCCTCGCGGCGGTACTTGGCCACACGCTCGTCACGCTCGCGCAGTTGCGCTTCCTTTTCCATCAGGTTCTGCTCGGCCTGCTGCAGCATGCCGGCGGCGTCGAGGATGTCGACCCGCTGCACCTTCTCGGTATTCCAGCCGCCCTTGAGCTGGCCCACTGTGGTTTCCACCACGGCGCCCTTGAGTATCTGGCCTTCGCTGTACTCCACGGCCAGGCCGACGCTGGTCAGCACATGGTCGCGGCGCAGGCGCGTGTCTTCGTTCAGCGCGTCCTTGTTCGGCAGGCTCATGCCTTCGATGCGGTAGCCCGAGCAGCGCTGTTGCAACCATTGCACCGCCTGGGCCAGCAGGTAGCGGCCAAGCCCACGATTGAGCGGCTCCAGCTGCAGGCCGGCGTCGCTGCCGATACGCACCAGGCGCTGTTCGTGATCGACGCGAATATCCAGCTGGTTCTGTTCCTTGCGCACTTTCTGCCCGGGCAGGCGGATTTCCATGCGCAGCAGGCTATGGGCCTTGTCATGCCGCTCGGCGTAACCGAACTGGACGAAGCGCAGCGGGCGGGCGCCGCTGTTGCGATCGGTCGGCAGAGCGGCCAGGCGCAGCAGCTGGAAGTGTTCGGCAGCCAGGTCCGCCCACGGCTGCGGGGCGCTTTCCGGGGCTTGTTCTTCGGGCGCCTCGGCGGCGGCGGGAGCATCGGTCATCAGGGCAATCCTCAGGTGCGCGGCGGCCGGGTACTGGTGGACATCGCACGCGCCGTCACCGCCTTCTCATGCCGCGTTATCGGCAGCCATCGCCAAGACCTGAGCCTGCGGCGGCAGGAAAGCTCAGGCCGGCGGCAGGCCATGGATGAAGGCGACGATCCGTTCGCCCAGTTCGCTGGCCAGCGGCAGTTCGGGATTGCTGTAGCTGTCGCGTTGCTGGCGCATGTCCCGGGGGCTGATGCGCAGCATGTGGTTCATGCCGTCGATCAGCGCCAGTTGCGCGTCTGGCTTGGCGGCCTTGAGCCGTTCGGCGTCGGCAACCTCTACCTGCACGTCATTGCGCCCCTGAATGATCAGCGCCGGCACCTGGAGCCTGGCGAACGCCGACGCCGGGTCCTGGCGCAGCAGCGAAATCAGGTACGGCTGCACGCTGGGGCGGAACACCTGGCGCAGCGGGGCCGGGACATCCAGGCTGGTCTGCCCGGCCTGCAGGCGGTCGATCAGGGCCACGCCGCCGGCCAGTTGCGCCGCGGGCAGGCGCTGGGCCAACTGCTCGCGCAGCACATCGGCCACCGGGCGACCGCTGCCGGCCAGGGTGATGACCGCGCTGGCGCCGGCCTGCTCGGCGGCCAGGCTGGCAATCAGTGCGCCCTCGCTGTGGCCGATCAGGATCAGCGGGCCGAAACGCGGGTCGTGGCGCAATTTCTGGCCCCAGGCCACGGCGTCGGCGACGTAGCGCTCAACGCTCAGATTGCGCTCGTCCGGGGTGGCCGGCTGGCTGGCGGCCACGCCGCGCTTGTCATAGCGCACGCTGGCGATGTGTTCGCCGGCCAGCAGCAAGGCCAGGCGCTTGAGGTTGTCGATACGCCCGGAGGCCGGGTTGTTGCCGTCGCGGTCGGTAGGGCCGGAGCCGGCGATGATCAGCACCACCGGCGGCGGGGTGTCCTGCTGCGGCAACAGCAGGCTGCCGTGCAGCACGCCCTGGCCGGTGTCCAGGTCGATCGGGCGTTGCAGGACCGTGGGCGCGGCCTGGGCGAGGCTGGCGCAGAACAGCAGGAGCAGGGCGGCGAGGCGCGACGTCATGGAGGGGGTACTACCTGATGAGATGACAGTAGGACAGGGTGGGTGGGGGAAGGTTCTCATGGCCATGTCGTCCCATCGCGGGGCAAGCCCGCTCCCACGATAATCACGTGGGAGCGGGCTTGCCCCGCGATAAGGCCATTCCAGGCAAATGAGCGCCCCGAAGTTTTCACCCATTGCACCGGCTTTCCGTATACTGGCCGCCTCTCACCCATTCAGGCTGATTTCGCGGAGCGTCCATGTCCGGCAATACCTACGGCAAGCTGTTCACTGTCACCACCGCTGGCGAAAGCCATGGCCCGGCGTTGGTCGCCATTGTCGATGGGTGCCCGCCCGGGCTGGAAATCTCCCTGGCCGACCTGCAGCACGACCTCGACCGGCGCAAGCCCGGCACCAGCCGGCATACCACCCAGCGCCAGGAAGCCGATGAAGTGGAGATCCTCTCCGGCGTGTTCGAAGGCCGCACCACCGGCTGCTCGATCGGCCTGCTGATCCGCAACACCGACCAGAAGTCCAAGGACTACTCGGCGATCAAGGACCTGTTCCGCCCGGCCCACGCCGACTACACCTACCACCACAAGTACGGCGAGCGCGACTACCGCGGTGGCGGGCGCAGCTCGGCGCGCGAGACCGCCATGCGCGTGGCAGCCGGCGCCATCGCCAAGAAGTACCTGGCCACCCAGGGCATCCGCGTGCGCGGCTACATGAGCCAGCTTGGCCCGATCGAAATCCCGTTCAAGACCTGGGACTCGGTGGAAGACAACGCCTTCTTCAGCCCCGACCCGGCCAAGGTGCCGGAGCTCGAGGCCTACATGGACCAGCTGCGCCGTGACCAGGACTCGGTCGGGGCGAAGATCACCGTGGTGGCCGAGGGCGTGATGCCGGGCCTGGGCGAGCCGATCTTCGACCGCCTCGATGCCGAGCTGGCCCATGCGCTGATGAGCATCAACGCCGTCAAGGGCGTAGAGATCGGCGCAGGTTTCGCCAGCGTCGCCCAGCGCGGCACCGAACACCGCGACGAAATGACGCCGGAAGGATTCCTCAGCAACAACGCTGGCGGAATTCTCGGTGGCATTTCCTCCGGCCAGCCGATCGTCGCCCACCTGGCGCTCAAGCCGACCTCCAGCATCACCACGCCGGGCCGCTCGATCGACATCGACGGCAACCCGGTGGAGGTGATCACCAAGGGTCGCCACGACCCATGCGTCGGTATCCGCGCCACGCCGATCGCCGAGGCGATGATGGCCATCGTGCTGATGGACCACCTGCTGCGCCACCGCGCACAGAATGCCGATGTGAAGGTGAATACCCCGGTGCTGGGCCAGCTCTGACAGTCCCGGCCCCATCGCGGGGCAAGCCCGCTCCCACGGGATTCGTGGGAGCGGCGGTGCGCCGCTGCGACTTGCCCCGCGATAGGGCCGGTAGCCTCTGAACGGACTTCCCATGCCTCCCATCCCCTACTGGCGCCTGTCCAGCTTCTACCTCTTCTACTTCGCCCTGCTCGGTTCCACCGCGCCGTTCCTGGCCCTGTACTTCGATCACCTTGGCTTTTCCCCGGCACGCATCGGCGAGCTGGTGGCCATCCCCATGCTGATGCGTTGCATCGCCCCCAACCTGTGGGGCTGGCTGGGTGACCGCAGTGGCCAGCGCCTGCTCATCGTGCGTCTGGGCGCCGTGTCGACCCTGGCGACCTTCTCGCTGATCTTCTTCGGCAAGAGCTACGCCTGGCTGGCGCTGGTGATGGCCCTGCACGCGTTCTTCTGGCATGCGGTACTGCCGCAGTTCGAGGTGATCACCCTGGCCCACCTGCACGGCCAGACCGCGCGCTACAGCCAGGTGCGGCTGTGGGGCTCGATTGGCTTCATCCTCACCGTGGTCGGCCTGGGGCGCCTGTTCGAACAGTTGAGCCTGGACATCTACCCGGTGGCCCTGGTGACCATCATGGCCGGCATCGTCGCCGCCAGCCTGTGGGTGCCCAACGCGCAGCCAGTGGAGCATGCCGAACGGCGCGGGGCAGGGGGCTTCCTCAAGCAGTTGCTGGCCCCTGGCGTGCTGGCGTTCTACCTGTGCGTGGGGCTGATGCAGCTCAGCCACGGCCCGTACTACACCTTCCTTACCCTGCACCTCGAGTCGCTGGGCTACAGCCGCGGCGCGATCGGCCTGCTGTGGGCGCTGGGGGTGGTGGCCGAGGTGCTGGTGTTCATGGGCATGAGCCGCATTTTTGCGCGTTTCTCGGTGCGCCGGGTGCTGCTGGCGAGCTTCCTGCTGGCCGCCGTGCGCTGGCTGCTGCTGGGCAACCTGGCGGATATCCCGGCGGTGCTGGTGCTTGCCCAGGTGTTGCATGCCGCCACCTTCGGTTGCTTCCACGCCGCCAGCATCGCCTTCGTGCAGTCCAGCTTCGGTGCCCGCCAGCAGGGCCAGGGTCAGGCGTTGTACGCTGCCCTTTCCGGCACCGGTGGTGCGCTGGGCGCGCTGTATTCGGGTTACAGCTGGAAACTGCTGGGCCCGCACTTCACCTTTGGTATGGCCAGCGTCGCGGCACTGGCGGCAGCCGTTATCATTGCCCTCCGTTTGAAAGACAGCAGGAACGACCCCTGATGAGCATCCTCAGCGTTTTCCACCGCAGCAGCCCGGAAATTGCGAACAAGGTACTGACCCACCACGACGACATCGTCGCCACCCTGGCCGAGCAGGGTGTGCGCCTGGCGCGCTGGGAGTCCGGCGCGCGTCTGCGTCCGGGCAGCAGCCTGGGCGAGGTGCTGGACGCGTGCCGCGCACCGCTCGACCGGCTGATGAGCGAGCATGGCAGTGCCACCTTCAGCCTGCTCAGCCGCGATGGCGTCGAATCCGCCGAGGTCGACTTGCGCGACGAGCATGTGCATGACGACGAGCAAGTGTTCGCGCTGATCAGCGGACGCGCACAGTTGAGCCTGCGCCTGGGCGATTTCGTCTATGCGGTACTGTGCGAGAAAGATGATGTGCTGGTGGTGCCGGCTGGCACCCGGCGCTGGCTTGACCTGGGGGACACGCCGTTCTGCCTGGCGCTGCAGCTGCACGCCAGCGAGCAGGGCGTGCAGCCGCGTTTCACCGGTGATGCCGGTGCCCGGCAGTTCCCGGGGTTTGGTGAGCTCTGAAGCAACTGCTTAGCGGTAGGTCGGCAGCGCGAAGCGCTGCTGGCTCTGCAGCCTGGAGATCACCGGCAGTTCACTGGCTTGTTCGGCGAGGTCACGGCGCAGCGCACTGATCGCCCACGACAGCTGTTCGGCACTGTGCAGTTGCGCGTAGCTCAGCACTCGGCGGGTGACCACGCCATCGGCGGCGCGCAGGGTCAGCAGCACACCGCCGTCAGGGCGGGCCTGAGTGTCCACCTGGTAAGCGGAAAACACCGAGACGAACTTTTGCTGGATGAGGTCCATATCAACTCCTGACTGATGTGTGGGCAGACATGAGTTGGTTTTTGCAGTGATCGTGCCATTCTGTTTGTTATAAAAAGTCCTTTAAAAACAATAGTTTAATGAGGATTATTAGGTGCCTTGCATTGCATTCTGCAAGGTCGTGCAATTTGCACAGTGCATTTTGCACGGTCATAGCTTCTGTCTCTGCCCCCCATAGAATCTGAACCTTTGACCCGCTGGCGGTGCCTGACCAACACTTGGGCCCATTCAATTGCCAGGAGGTTCCAGATGTCCGACCAACAGCCCGTGCCCATGACCGCCGAAGAAACCGCCGCGTTCGCCGAAGAGGTCTTCGAACGCGCCCGCTGCGGCGATGCGCCGATGCTTGAGCGTCTGCTCGACAGCGGCTTGCCGGTCGATTTGCGCAACCACAAGGGCGATACCCTGCTGATGCTGGCCAGCTACCACGGCCACCATGAAGCGGTGCAGGTGCTGCTCGGTCACGGTGCCGACCCACTGATCGCCAACGCCAACGGCCAGTTGCCCATCGCTGGCGCGGCGTTCAAGGGCGACCTGGCGATGATTCGCCTACTGCTGGAGCAGGGCGTGCCGGTAGACGCCGCCGCAGCGGACGGCCGCACCGCACTGATGCTGGCGGCGATGTTCAATCGTCTGGAGATCATCGACTACCTGCTGGCCCAGGGCGCCGACCCGACCCACCGCGATGCCGGCGGGGTCACCGCACTGATGGCGGCGCGCACCATGGGCGCGACGGACGCTGCAGCGCGCCTTGAAGCACTCGCCGGCTAACGGCCCGGGGGCGTTTGCGGCTATCCTTGGCGCCTTTTCACGCCAACCCGCAGGGCCCCCCCATGAAAGACCAGTTGCTCGAACTCATCCGCCTCATCGCTGCCGGCTGCATGCGCGATGAGGATATCGAGCGCATCGCCGACGAAGCCGCCCAGGCTTACGCCGACCCCGCCGCCTTCCTTGCCGCCAACCCGGACATCAACTTCGACGACACCTTCCCGTTCCCGCTGGGCGAATGGGTGGTGGTCGGCAGCCTGCCCGACACCGTGCTGTTCCAGGCCGACAGCTACCAGGAGTTGCTCCAGCAGATCTGCGATTCGTTCGACAAGAGCGTGCCGTTCACCCTCAAGCCCAAGCAGCTGGCGCGTACCGAGCCCTTGACCGCACTCAACCGCATCCAGGTGCAGATGGGCGCGCTGAACAAGGAAGCCGGCGGTTATGTGCTGCTGAACTTCAGCCAGTTGCTCGACGATGAGTTGCAGGTGGTGATGGTGGGGCAGAACGACCTGGCGCGGGTACTGGAGCTGGGCGCAGCGGTGGGGATCAAGGTCGAGCCGGCGCTGGAAGCGTTGAAGGTGGCTGTGCACGTCTGAAAGTTGCGTCGCTATTTTCGCGGGTAAACCCGCTCCCACAGGTTCCGTGCATTCCCCACGATTGCACAGTACCTGTGGGAGCGGGTTTACCCGCGAAATGGGCCTGAAGGTTGCTGTCAGTTTCAACCCAACGCGGTATCAAGAAACATCATCACCGCAAACCCGCCCATCAACCCCAGTGTCGCCGCGGTCTGGTGGCCGTTGCGGTGGGTCTCCGGAATCACCTCGTGGGATACCACGAAGATCATCGCCCCCGCCGCCAGGCCCATGCTGATCGGGTAGGCCAGGGCGAATCCGGTGGAGATGCCCAGGCCGATCACCGCTCCCAACGGCTCCATCAGGCCGGAGCCGATCGCCACCAGCGCCGCCTTGAAGTTGGACAACCCCGTGGCGCGCAGGGCCAAGGCGACCGCCAGACCCTCGGGAATGTCCTGGATGGCGATGGCGCTGGTCAGTGGCAGGCCGATGCTCATGTCGCCGTTGGCGAAACTCACGCCGATGGCCATGCCTTCGGGCAGGTTGTGCAGGGTGATGGCCAGCACGAACAGCCACACCCGGCTCACCCGCTCGGCCTGCGGGCCACAAGGGCCGGTGCTTTCGTGCTCGTGCGGGGTGAAACGGTCGAGGCCGAGCATCAGCAGCACACCCAGGCCCATGCCCAGCACCACGGTGAAGGCCGCGGCCGGGCCGTTGCCGGTGATCTCGCGGGCAGCGTCGAGGCCGGGCAGGATCAGTGAGAAGGAACTGGCGGCGAGCATCATGCCGGCGGCAAAGCCAAGCATCACGTCCTGGCTGCGCGCGCTGACGTCGCGCAGGACCACCGCAAGCACCGCGCCCAGCGCGGTGGCCGCAAAGCCGGACAGGCCGCCGAGGGTGGCCAGGGGCAGGTGGTCGGCATGGTCACCGTTGAGCGCGTTCCAGATGCTAGCCAGCAGCAGCGCGACGATGGCCAGCAGGCTCAAGCCCAGGCCGGCGCTGAGCCAGGGTGTGGTGCGGGCCTGTTGCCGCCAGGCGCTGAGTGGCGAGAAGGGGGCGGCGTCCTGGGTGTGGGCTGGGGGCATGCGGACCTCGAAGCGATGAATGTTGCCAGTCTATCCACTGACTGGCCCGTGGGACCAAGGATTCCCCTCTATCGAGGCCATAGCCAGCTATGCTCTGGCTCACATTCACCTCACGGGAGCGGCGGCATGGGCTCTACTTTCAACGGGCTGGTCGGCCTGGTCATCCTCGCCCTGGACATCTGGGCGGTGCTCAACGTACTCAAAAGCAGCGCCGAAGTCGGCATCAAGGTGTTGTGGATCCTGCTGATCGTGCTGCTGCCGGTGCTGGGGCTGATCATCTGGGCCATTGCCGGCCCGCGGGGCAACCTGCGGATCTGATCGCCTGCTCCCGAGAAAAGCTGGCATCAGCCGTTACAATTTGCCCACGACAAGGCCTATCCTGCCATAGCCTGTGAAAGGCGCTATCGACAAAATTTTCACACTCGATTTTCGAGAATCCGCGCCGCACAATGCCGCTCTGGTCCGGTGCCATGATCGATGGCAAGGCCTGGCTGTCGGCGATTTCGCCCTTTTCGCAAACCCGCAATCCTTAGGACCTCTCCATTCATGGCTAACACGGATGCCCTGAAGCAAGGGGGCGCGCGAGGCTCGTTCTCGCCGACCCTGAAATCCCACCTGGCCTATACGCTGCTCAGCGGCCTGGTGATCATGCTGATGCTCAGCCTCGTGCGCCTGGCGCTGCTGGTCTACAACAGCGACATGATCGGCGACACCCCGTACTCGACCGTGGCCGAAGGCTTCCTCAACGGCCTGCGCTTCGACCTGCGGGTGGTGGTGTACATCAGCATTCCGCTGCTGTTGGCCCTGCTCAGCCCCTGGCTGATGGCCCGGCGTGGCCTGTTCCGGCTGTGGCTGACCATCGCCTCGAGCGTGGTGATGTTCCTCGGCCTGATGGAGATGGATTTCTACCGCGAGTTCCACCAGCGCCTGAACGGCCTGGTGTTCCAGTACATCAAGGAAGACCCCAAGACCGTCATGAGCATGCTCTGGTACGGCTTCCCGGTGGTGCGCTACATCCTGGCCTGGCTGGTCGGCACCTGGCTGCTGAGCCTGCTGTTCAAGGGCATCGACCGCCTGACCCGTGGCGCTGGCGCCAGCCTGCAGGGCGCTGGCACGCGTACCGTGGCGCCTTGGTATGGCCGCCTGGTGGTGTTCGTAGTCATCCTGCTGATTGCCGTGGTTGCCGCCCGTGGCACCCTGCGTCAGGGCCCGCCCATGCGTTGGGGCGATGCTTTCACCACTGACTCGAACTTCGTCAACCAGCTTGGCCTGAATGGCACCCTGACGCTGATCGATGCCGCCAAGAGCCGCTTCGGTGAAGACCGCGCCAACATCTGGAAAGCCACCCTGGACCAGAACCTGGCCACCCAGAGCGTACGCGACCAGCTGCTGACCCCGCATGACACCCTGGTCGATGCCGACGAAGCGGCGATCCGTCGCGACTTCGTGCCGCCCCAGGAGCGCACCCTGCCGATCAAGAATGTGGTGGTCATCCTGATGGAAAGCTTCGCCGGGCACTCGGTGGGCGCCTTGGGCAGCGAGGCCAACATCACCCCGTACTTCGACAAGCTGGCCAAGGAGGGGCTGCTGTTCGACCGCTTCTTCTCCAACGGCACCCATACCCACCAGGGGATGTTCGCCACCATGGCCTGCTTCCCCAACCTGCCGGGCTTCGAATACCTGATGCAGACCCCGGAAGGCGGCCACAAGCTGTCCGGCCTGCCAGCGCTGCTCAGCGCCCGCGACTATGACGACGTCTACGTTTACAACGGCGACTTCGCCTGGGACAACCAGTCCGGGTTCTTCGGCAATCAGGGCATGACCACCTTCATCGGCCGCAACGACTTCGTCAATCCGGTGTTCTCCGACCCGACCTGGGGTGTTTCCGACCAGGACATGTTCGACCGCGGCAACGAAGAGCTGGCCAAGCATGACGGCAAGAAGCCGATCTATGCCCTGCTGCAGACGCTGTCCAACCACACCCCGTACGCGCTGCCCAAGGACCTGCCGGTCGAGAAGGTCACCGGCCAAGGCCGCCTGGACGAACACCTGACCGCCATGCGCTACTCCGACTGGGCGCTGGGCCAGTTCTTCGAGAAGGCGCGCAAGGAGCCGTACTTCAAGGAGACCCTGTTCGTCATCGTTGGCGACCACGGCTTCGGCAACCACCAGCAGGTCACCGAGCTGGACCTGGGCCGCTTCAACGTGCCGCTGTTGCTGATTGCCCCGGGTATCCAGGACAAGTTCGGCGCGGTCAACCACCGTGGGTACCCAGGTCGACATCGTGCCGACCATCATGGGTCGCCTCGGTGGCCAGGCCCGCCACCAGTGCTGGGGTCGTGACCTGCTCAACCTGCCGGAAGGCGATCAGGGCGTGGGTATCATCAAGCCGTCGGGCAGCGAACAGATCGTCGGCCTGGTGCAGGGTGACCGCATTCTCATCGAGTCCAAGGACATGAGCCCGCGCATGTACCGTTACCAGCTGGGCCGTGAGTTCAAGGCCGAGCTGATCGAAAGCCCGGACGAGTCGCAGTTGCAGAAAAAGCTGGAGGCCTACATCCAGACCGCAACCAAGAGCCTGCTGGACAACACCGCGGGTGTGGTCCATGGCACGCCGAAGTAAGTAAGTCGTTGCAGCGAAAAAGCCCGCCCTGACCCGGCGGGCTTTTTTTATCAGGTTTCATGCTTCGGGCTGAACAATTGCCCCCTTGCCAGGGTCAAGCTAGTACGCAGTTTCACTCACCGTAGTGGTAGCGAGGGCTGATCGATGAAAGAGTGGGAAGTCCGTTTTGCTGATCAGAAGGGCGAACCGCAATCGCTGTTGCTCAACGCCGAGCAGCGCCCCAGTGAGGAAGATGCCGCACGGGCGATTCGCTCCCGTTTGTTTCCGCTCATGGATGAGCTGGACCTCAACGATTTTCAGGATCGCAGCTTTTCCCCGACTGCACGTTGGCTCAAGGAGCAGAGCGGCGTCACCATCACCGCTATCCACGAAGCCCCTTGAACAACGGCTTTCTGGCAAGGTGCCGGCTCAGGCACTACGCTGTTTGAACGCGTGGGCCTAATCTGCGGGCCGGCGTCGTCTTCATTATCGTTTTGCATCAGCTCTAAACGCCAGGCAGGTTTCAAATGCCAGGCAAGTGCGTTGTGCACGGAAAGTCTATCCATTGCATTGCAGGAGGACGTTTCATGAGCAGCCTGAACGACGATATCAGCAGCAGTGTCCTCAGCCAGATGAAAGCTGGCGGTTTCGATTTCACCCGCATCCACCCCATCGAGTTCTATGCCGTGTTCCCCGACGAGGCCTGTGCGCGCCGGGCGGCAGGGCAGTTCCGCGGGGAATCACTCAGTGCCCAGGTGAGCGAGCGTGACGATGGCGCCTGGCACCTGGAACTGAGCAAGGTCATGTATGCCACTTACGGCGGGATTGGCGCTTTCGAGGCATCGTTCGAACGCGTGGTTTCGCCCTATGGCGGCGAGGTGGAAGGCTGGGGCGTCAAGCAGGAACGGCCGATCGCCTGAGGCCCTTTCAGAATAGCTTTCACCAGCATGTTGACGCTGTCCCTGTAGGAGCGGCCTTGTGCCGCGACAGGGCCGCGTAGCGGCCCCAATCGTCAGCTGTTACTTGAGATTGCCGGGGCTGCTGCGCAGCCCTTTCGCGGCACAAGGCCGCTCCTACGGTCAGCGCAAGACTGGCGTCACTATTTACGCCTGGCCATATGCTTCAGATACGCCAGCAATGCATCGAGCTCCTGCTCGTTCAGCACCTCCTTGGAAAACCCCGGCATCCTTGCCTGCGGCCATTGCCTCAGGCTCTGCGGGTCGCGGATGTACTGGCGCAGGAACGTCGGCTGGAAATACTCGGTGGGGTTGTGCGGTAGGTTCAGGTCCGGGCCGAATTGCGCGTCGCCTGCGCCATTGAGGCGGTGGCAGGCCAGGCAGTTCTGCTGGAACAGCGCGAAGCCATGGCGCACCGGGTCATTCTCCGGCAGCGCGGGGGCGGGCAGCAGGGCAGGGAAACGCGCCTCCACCGGCGCCAGGCGGCGGATCGTGGCGATCTGGAACGGCCATTGTTCGGGGCGGATACCGCTGGCCTGCGGGTTGGTCCAGACCAGGTAGAACGGCCCGGCGCTCGGCTTGCCAGCGGCAAGCGGCGGCCAGCCATGGGTGGGGTCTTCGATGGCCAGCCAGGCCTGGGCCGGGCCGCTTTGCAGCAGCGGCCCGGCCGGCATTTCGGCGGCGAAACCATCCAGGGCCACGGCTTGCAGGTGATCTACTGCGCTTACGCCTTCGAGCAGCGCAGCCAGCGGCACCGCGCGGTAATGCATCGCGCGTTTGTAGGCCACATCCTGTTCGATGGTGATGTCGCGGGCTTGTGGGTGGTCGAGCAGTTGCTCGCTCTGCCATTGCTGGTGCTTTTCGCCCAGCTCCAGGTTCAACTGCGCCGCCGTAAGCGGCGGTGTGAGCAACAGGCAGAGCAGGGCGAGGTACAGGCGCATGGGGGTCTCCAACCATCAAGGTCGGCAGATTACCCGTGCACTACCCGCAAAGGCCACAGCCGCCGTCAGCCAAACAGCCGGGTGAGATTCGGCAGGATGAGTAGCAGTGTGGTGGCGAAGAGTATGAGCCCGGCTTGGCGCACTTTCGATTGTCTGAACATGGCGGACCGCCTTCTTGTTGTTATTCCTGAATAGCCCTTGGCTTCCCTGTCACGCGTCGGGTCGATCGCAGTGGCGTGGCATGACGCCGTTGCTGCTTGCCTCGTGTTTTGTCGATATACAACCAACAGTAGGGCGCGCGTCAGGCATGTTTCAGAACCCTTTGTTCTATTGGATTTTGCATTGATATCCGAGCGTTTTAAGGCCACTGGCCACCTCGCTGGCACGCTCTGGCTAGACGAGTGCGCGCAGGGGGTTACCGAGGGTTACAGGGCCTACCGTTCGTCCGGACATCCTACTTGCTTGTGCTGATATTTCGCGTCAGTCTTTACAGCAAATCCCACCCACATGTCGTTCAGGACTACCGCTATGTCGTTACGCATCTGCATCCTTGAAACCGATGTCTTGCGACCGGAGCTGCTCGCGCAGTACCAGGGCTACGGAAGGATGTTCGAGCAGCTGTTTTCGCGTCAGCCGATCGCTGCCGAGTTTGACGTGTACAACGTCATGAACGGCGAATACCCCCCGGACGGCGTAGCCTTCGATGCTTACCTGGTCACCGGCAGCAAAGCCGACTCGTTCGGCGACGACCCGTGGATCCAGACCCTCAAGGCCTACCTGCTCAAGCTGTATGAGCGTGGCGAGAAGCTGCTGGGCGTGTGCTTCGGCCATCAACTGCTGGCGCTGACCCTCGGTGGCAAGGCCGAGCGCGCCGACAAGGGCTGGGGTGTGGGTATTCATCGCTACAGCCTGGCGGCCCATGCCCCGTGGATGGACCCGCAAGTGTCCGAGCTGACCCTGCTGATCAGCCACCAGGACCAGGTCACCCAATTACCCAAGGATGCAACGGTGATCGCCTCCAGCGATTTCTGCCCGAACGCCGCCTATCACATTCGCGACCAGGTACTGTGCTTCCAGGGCCACCCGGAGTTCGTCCACGACTATTCCCGCGCATTGCTCGATGCGCGCCAGGATTACCTGGGGGATGAGGTCTACCAGAAAGCCGTGGCCAGCCTGGCCACCGAGCACCAGGGTGACCTGGTGGGCGAGTGGATGCTGCGCTTCATCCAGCAGCCGGCCAAGTCCAAGCCTGACGCGGCCTGATCGATCGCGGGGCAAGCCCGCTCCCACGCTGGCTGGACTGCCCCCAAGGGTTGGATTGGTGTCCAACTTCTAGGGGGCAGTCCAGGTCGTGGGAGCGGGCTTGCCCCGCGATGCGTTCTACAGCCAGCCCGAACGCTTGAAGCTGTAGAACAACCCCGCACACCCCAGTCCGATCACACTCAGCACGGCAAAATAGCCGTAGTGCCAGCCCAGCTCCGGCATGTTCTGGAAGTTCATCCCGTAGATCCCGGCAATCGCCGTGGGGAACGCCAGGATTGCCGCCCAGGCCGCGAACTTGCGCTGGGTGATGCTCTGGCGCGATGACTCCAGCAGCATGCCGATCTCGATGGTCTGGCTGGCGATGTCGCGGATGCCGGCCAGGTCCTCCATCTGCCGCGTGACGTGGATCTGCACGTCGCGAAAGTACGGGCGCATGTTCTTGTCGATGAACGGGAAACTCAGGCGCTGCAGCTCCTCGCTCACCTCGACCATCGGTGCCACGTAGCGGCGCAGGCGCAGAATGTCGCGGCGCAGGCTGTGCAGGCGCTGGATATCCTCCTCCTTGAGCGAGTTGCTGAGCACGCTCTGCTCCAGCTCTTCGATCTCGCCGTGGATGGCTTCGCTGACGGGCTGGTAGTTCTCGGTGACGAAGTCGAGCAGGGCGTACAGCACGAAATCTTCGCCGTGCTCGAGCAGTAGCGGGCGCGCCTCGCAACGCTGGCGCACCAGGGCATAGGATTTCGAATGGCCGTTGCGGCAGGTGATGATGTAGCCGTTGCCGGCAAAGATGTGGGTCTCGATGAATTCCAGCCGGCCCTCGTGGCGCACTGGGGAGTAGGTGACGATGAACAGTGCGTCGCCGAAGGTTTCGAGTTTCGGCCGGCTGTGTTTTTCCAGGGCGTCTTCGATCGCCAGTTCGTGCAGGCCGAACTGCCGCTGCAGGTTGGCCAGCTCCTCGGCATTGGGCTCTTCAAGGCCGATCCAGACGAAATGCCCAGGCTCGCGGGCCCATTCGGCGCCTTCATCGAGGCTGATGTTGGTGACTTTCCTGCCGGCACTGTACACCGCAGAGGCGACGACTCGACCCATGGTTGTCCGCTTATTCGGTTGAACACAACGGACAGCTTGGGCTGTACGGGCGCTTGGGGCAACCCGCAGACATGAAGATTTGCGCAGGCCCTATCGCTGGCAAGCCAGCTCCCACAGGTACAGCGCAAGTTTCGAGAATGGCGCGGTGAGGGTGGGAGCCGGCTTGCCGGCGATAGGGCCCGAGAGTCAGGCCCCGTTGCCTGGCAGTTCGTTTTCCATATGGTCGATGCAATGCTGCATCTGCGCCTGGCACTGCTCGATCAAGGCGGGCAGGTCGCGCTGGGTCAGGCCTGCGGTGGCGATCGGTGCCAGCGAGCGAATGATCACCGTGCGCCGGCGCCAGCTGTTCAGGCCCATGCGCCGGGTGTAACGGCTGACGCACACCGGCACAATCGGCACGCCGGCTTCGAGGGCCATGTGGAACGCGCCTTTCTTGAACGGCAACAGCTGTTCGCCCGGGTTGCGCGTGCCCTCGGGGAAGACCCAGATCGAGGTGTCGTGCTGCAAGGTGCGGGTAGTCGCCTGCAGCGCCTGGCGTGCCTGGAAGCTGTTCTTGCGGTCTATCAGCACGTTGCCGCCCAGCCAGAACAACTGGCCGAACAGCGGCACCCAGCCCAGGCTTTTCTTGCCGATGGCCACGGTGCGCCGCGGCACTACCTGGCCAATGATGAACAGGTCGTAGTTGGACTGATGGTTGGCAATGATCACGCAGCCCGGGGGCTGGTCCCACAACGGGCCGACCTCGGCCTTGACCTTGATGCCCATGAACCAGGCGGCGGGCACGCTGTAGAGGCGGGCGAACAGGCGGCTGTTGTCGGGGTTGAACGGGCGCAGCAGGCCGATGACCAGGCCGAGCACTCCTACGAGCAGGAAATGCAGCCCCAGCAGGAGCATGCGAAGCAGATAAAGCATGGTACGACTCACACAGGACGATCGCGGCGCAGTGTACGGACGTGCACTGATGGCGGCAAATGCTGTGGGAGGTTTGATGTCTTGTCTGTAGGACCGGCCCGATGAGGCCGATCCTGCAGGTGTTCAGGGCCGCCAATCAGCCCAGGTGGTTCTGGTCCGCCAGGATGGCCTCGTCCAGTACTTCCAGCAGGCCTTTGCGCACCTTCAGCTTGGTGTTCTTGTGCGCCAGCATGTTCAGCTTCTTCATTTCGCGGGCGACCGCCGTGGCGGTTTCCAGCAGTTGCTCGGCTGGCACCACCTTGTCGAGGAAGCCAGCGTCCACCGCGCCTTGCGGGTCGAACACCTCGGCATTGTTCACCGAACGCTGGAAGGCTGCACGGCTCAGGCGGTCACGGGCCAGTTCGATACCGGCATGGTGCATGGTCATGCCGATCTGCACTTCGTTCAGACAGATCTTGTAGGGGCCTTCGACACCGATGCGGTAGTCGCCCGACAGCAGCAGGAAGGCGCCCTTGGCCACGGCGTTGCCAGGGCAGGCGACGATCACCGGGAAGGGGTGCGAGAGCAGGCGGCGGGCCAGGGTGGAGCCAGCGGTGACCAGCCCGACGGCTTCCTTGGGGCCGGCGGTCATCACCTTGAGGTCGTAACCGCCGGAGAGAATACCCGGCTGGCCGGTGATGATCACGATTGCACGTTCTTCCACGGCGCGGTCGAGCGCGGCGTTGAACGCCTTGATGACCTCCGGCGAGATCGCGTTGACCTTGCCGTTGTTCAGGGTCAGGGTGGCGATGCCGTCTTCGGCGTGGTAGGTAATCAGCTCGCTCATGGCAGAGTCCTTAGGGTGGCGTGGCGACGACGTTACCCAGCGTCGCCAGCCAGGTAAAGCACCAAGGCTGACCGGTCGGTCAGCGCCAGGCCGCTACCCCTCGCACCATCGGGCCGGCGTATCTGCGGCAGGTAAAAGCGCAGGCCACAATGGCAGCTTTGCCTTGATAACCGAGCGAATTCGGCTGATTGGCTTAAGCGCATGAAAATTCTGAAAAAAATGCTTGCCAAAGAAAAGCTCTTCTACTAAATTAGCGCGCCTCGACAGGCTGAATAGCTTGAAGAGAAACGGTGAAGTGTCCGAGTGGTCGAAGGAGCACGCCTGGAAAGTGTGTATACGAGAAATCGTATCAAGGGTTCAAATCCCTTCTTCACCGCCACATTCTACGAGAAGCCCCCGAATCGAAAGGTTCGGGGGCTTTTTGTTTTGCGCCGCCGGCCATGCCTGGGCAAAGGGCACTGATATTTTTGCCAGTTGGAAAGGTTAGGCCCTGGCGCTAGCGTGGGGCATGTGTTTCTGGACGCTGCAAGCTCCAGGAGGTGCCCCATGTCCGCGATCACGGCGTTTCTTGACGCGCGTTTTGCCGAGCTTCAGCGAGGTTGGTACGAGCGAGGGATGGCCAGCCTGGTTGAAGGGCTGACCGAGTTTCGCCTGACGCTGCCCGATAACGCTTGGGCGAAGGGCGTCCTGCCAGCATGCCGGCAGCATCGTCTGGATAGCCTGCTGCTGGAGGATCCTTTTACCCGGCGTGCGCGTGAACGGCCGCGAGGCTACGCCGGGGACGCGGTCATGATGGACTATATGTATTTTCGCGAACCGCCCAGTCCTTGCAGCGATATAGGCCAGCAGGTGTTCGCGTTCCTGACCGACAGCCCCAATGCCGCGAGCGTGCGCTGGCGACGCGAGCATATCGCGAGCCTGATCAATGCAGAGGTCCGCCAGCGCAAGACATTGTCCGTGCTCGGAGTGGCGTGTGGTCATTGTCGTGAGGGGCTGCTACTCAGCAACGAAGCGATGCTGGCCATCTCCCGATACGACGTGCTGGACCAGGATGACGAAAGCCTCGAGGTCATTGGCCGGACACTGCCCGGGCATATCAAGCCCAAGAAGCTGGCCGCACAAGCGCTAGGCGAGCAGCAGGAGCTGTGTGGCTTCGACTTTGTCTATTCCGCAGGCCTGTATGACTATCTTGACGAGCCCCAGGCCGCCGCCCTGACCAAGGTGCTCGTCGAGCGTACAGCGCCCGGAGGGACGGTGCTGGTGGCCAACTTCACCCAGGACAATTGGGGGCGCGGCTACATGGAGGCGTTCATGAACTGGCGCCTCGTGCTAAGAACCCGTGATGACATGCGGCGGCTGGTGCCAGCCACCGGAGTGGCCGGCAGTGCACTGTACTTCGATCCTTATCGCAATGCGATCTACCTGAAGATAGTGCGGGCGTGAGCCCAGGTTCAGAAGCTCACCGACGCCGACAACCGTGCCGTGCGCGACGCGCCCTGGAACAGGTAGTTGTCCCCCAGGTAATCGCCCACGTCGCGCCAGTAGCGCTTGTCGAATACGTTGTCCACGGTCAGGCGCAGCACCGTGTCGTAGCCGCCGATGCGGGTGCTGTAGCGGCTGCCGATGTCGAACACGGTGTAACCGCCGACTTCGACGTTGCCGGCTTGGCTGGCGTACTTGCTGGCGCTGTAGCGCGCGCCGCCGAGCAGTGCCAGGCCCGGCACGGGCAGGGCGTAGTCGGCGTGCAGCGCGGCGCGCACGCGTGGCACGTTGATCGCCTGATGGCCCTCGTAGGCGTCGGTGCCGCTGTCCTGCACCCGGGCGCGGATTGCCGCGGCACTGGCCTGAAGCTGCAGCTTCGAGGTCACCCAGCCGCTGGCGCCCAGTTCCAGGCCAGTGTTCTTCTGCTGGCCCTGCTGCACGTAGGTGAAAGTGCCGTCGTCCTGCGGCTGTGCGTACTGGTAGGCCTGGCGGATCTGGAACAGCGCGGCACTGAAGCTCATGCCCTGCCAATCGCGCTTGATGCCCACTTCCAGCTGGCGCGACAGGGTGGGGGCGAGGATCTCGGCGGCGTTGCTGGCGAACCACGGCGCCGTGCCGCCACTGGAAAGGCCTTTGGAGTAGCTGGCGTACAGCGTGGTGTCAGGCTGCGGCTTGTAGATCAGCGCCGCATTGGGCAGCAACTGGTACTGCCGGGTATGCCGGCCGGCGATACCGTTTTCATCCCAGGTCTTCTCGTCCAGGCGCACTTCGCGAGCGCCAATGACGGTCTGCCAGTGTTCGTTGAAGGTGATGCGATCGCTGACAAACAGGCCGTACTGGCGGCTGTCCAGGCGGCGTTCGCTGTCGCCGATGGGCCTGTCGGATGGTGCCAGCGCCGGTGCGCCGGTGTAGATGTTGCCCGTGCCCAGCCACTCGTTGTAGTACGAGCGCTGGTCGAGGGTGCGGCGCTGTGCGCTGGCACCCACCGTCAGCTCATGGCCTACGCCGAACGCTTCGAAGCGGCCATCGAGCATGGCCTGGGCCTCGTCGGTGCGCCGGGTGTCGTCGGGGCTGCGGAAATCGTAGATGTCGTAGTCGCCGTTGCTGGCAAAGAACGCGCCCTCACTGGAGCCCCAGGCAAACGCGCTGTAGTCATCGATCACCACCTTGCTGCGCGACGCGCTCAAGGTGCCGTTCCAGTCATCGTTGAAGCGGTACTTGAAGCGCCCGCCCAGGTTCAGCGAGTCGTTCTGCACCGGCTTGGCCCACTGCTGCCAGGCCAGGTGGTCCTTGGGGTCGACGTTGTGCGGCAGTTGGCTGCCGCCCAGCAGTTGGTAGCCCGGCACCGAGTACTGCTCGCGGTGCTGGTATTCGGCGTCCAGCTCCAGCACGGCGTCGGGGTTGATCTGCCAGTCGGCGGCCAGCGAAGCGAAGTCGCGCTTGCCGTCGGCATGGTCGACATAGCTGCGGATGTCTTCATGGGCCAGGTTGACGCGCAGGCCAAACTGGCGCTCGGCGCCGAACCAGCCGCCCAGGTCGGTGGCCAGGTAGCGTTCACCCTGTTCATTGGTGGAAACGCTGAGCGTGCGAACGTCTTCCGTGCGCTTGGTCACGTAGTTGACCAGCCCGCCAGGCTCCGACACGCCGCTTTGCAGCCCCGACAGCCCCTTGAGCAGCTCGACCTGCTGTTTGTTTTCCAGTGCCACGTTCTGCTCACCGGCGATGGTCTGGCCGTTGATCCGGTAACTGCTGGCGGCATTGAGCTCGAAACCGCGCACGTTGAAGTTCTCGTAGTAACCGACCGGCGCATAGCTTTCACCCACCGAGGCGTCGCTCTGCATCACTTCGCTCAGTTTGCGCACCTGGCGGTCGTCGAGCAGCTGGCGGCTGAACACGCTGACCGCCGCCGGGGTATCGAGCAGCGGAGCATTGTGCAGCCCGCCGACCTGCGCCTCGCGGGCCTGGTAGCCATCGCTGCCGTACACCTCGGTGACCTTTACCGGCGCCAGGGTCACGCTGTCTGCTGCCAGGGCATGGGCGCTGTGCAGGGCAAGGCCGAGGCCGAGCAGGCCAAGGGGCAGGCGGGGGCGAAGCGGGGTCATGCGGGGCTCCTTGAAAATACCGACGTCGCCGTTATCGGTCGGCGGCGGTCGGCAGGGCAGGTGTCGGGCAGGGGAAGCCCGCCGGTGTTGCGCCGGTCAGGCGGATGCAAAAGGGCGCCATGTTAACAGGCGCGCACGAGCAAGTGCCTGCAAACGCAGGCACTCAGGGAGAAAACGTATGAGCCGGGGGGAATTCAGGCGGCGACCGGCCGTTGATGCCGACGCCAGTTGTCGTCGATCTTCGACCAGGTCTTGCCATCGGTGATGGCCAGCAGCTTGCGGCCATCCTTGAAGGTGGCGATGAAGGTCACTTCGTCCTCCTTGCCACCCAGCAGCAGGCCGGCGAGCAGGCCGACCGGCCCGGCCACCAGTGCCCCGGCCATGCCCCAACCCAGGGCGCCGCCCAGGCTGCGGGTCGATTCCAGGTTGGCCAGTTTCAGCTCCTGGATGCGTGTGAGGGAAATGCGCTCGCCAGGCGAGGGGCTGCGCGGGGTCTTGAGTGTGAGCGCTCCGTTGCGATACTCGCCTTCACCTTGCAAGAAATCGCCGGATTGCACCGTGAGTCTTGTCATCGTGTCGTCCTGTCGGGAAAGGGCTTTTGACCAACGCCTAATGAGCGCCGAGGGCGCGTGCAAGTCAACGGCCAGGCGACGGAGGGTCGTGTGGCCGGTTGTCGCGCAGTAAAGCGCCTAAACGAAATGATGCTTCGAATGAACATCAAGTGGTCGCATTTTCATAAGTAAACTTCGGGCGGATGAATAAAAACCACCGAGTCATTAATGGGACTCATGGTTTTATCCGGGTTTACCGGGGTAATAACAGTTTGCGCAAATAACGGCATAGCAGTGCTGTTGTTCACAAACGAAAAAATCCTGTCAGAAAACGCTGGACAGAAAGTTTCGTTATGTGTCAGTTTTTTTGCGCCTCATAAGGGCGAGTGACAGGATGAACTCGCCAAGTGGGAGAGTCCTGTCTGACATCAACTGCTTGTTTGTAAACAAGGAAGTAACCTGCATGTCGAAAGTCCAAGTTAATGCCAGTGTTTCGGCCGCTTCTGCGTTACAACCGCAAGGGCCGAGTGCCTCCGCCGGTGTGATAGACCGTTTCGCCCATCAGTACGATCGCGGCGGCGCCAACATCAACGGCAAACCGTCCTACACCGTCGACCAGGCGGCCGATTTCATCCTGCGCGATGGTGCGGCCTGGAAAGACCTGAACAAGGACGGCACCATCAGCCTCACCTACACCTTCCTCAACCGCGCGCCGTCGGACTTCTACAGCCGCGAACTGGGCAGCTTCAGCCAGTTCAGCAGCCTGCAGAAGGATCAGGCCAAGCTCGCCATGCAGTCCTGGGCGGACGTGGCCAAGGTGACCTTCACCGAGGCGGCGTCGGGCGGCGACGGTCACATGACCTTCGGCAACTACAGCGCCAACGACGGCGGCGCGGCCTTCGCCTACCTGCCGTTCGACCAGCCGGGCTCGCACAAGGGTGAATCCTGGTACCTGATCAACAGCGGCTACCAGGTCAACACCACCCCGGGCACCGGCAACTACGGGCGCCAGACCCTCACCCACGAAATCGGCCACGTGCTCGGGCTGTCCCACCCCGGCGACTACAACGCCGGCAATGGCAACCCGACCTACCGCGACGCCACCTACGCCCAGGACACCCGCGGCTACAGCGTCATGAGCTACTGGAGCGAGAGCAACACCGCGCAGAACTTCGTCAAGGGCGGCGGGCAGTATTACGCCTCGGCGCCGCTGCTGGACGATATCGCGGCGATCCAGAAGCTCTACGGCGCCAACTACGCGACCCGCTCGGGCGACACGGTGTATGGCTTCAACTCCACGGCCGATCGCGACTTCTACTCGGCCACTTCGGCGTCGTCGAAGGTGGTGTTCGCGGTGTGGGACGGTGGCGGCAACGACACCCTGGACTTCTCCGGTTTCACCCAGAACCAGAAGATCAACCTCAACGAGGCGTCGTTCTCCGACGTGGGTGGCATGGTCGGCAACGTGTCCATCGCCAAGGGCGTCACCGTGGAAAATGCCTTCGGCGGTTCGGGCAACGACCTGCTGATCGGCAATGCCGTGGCCAACCTGCTCAAGGGCGGCGCCGGCAACGACATCATCTACGGCGGTGGCGGTGCCGATACCCTGTGGGGTGGCGCCGGCGCGGACACCTTCGTGTTCGGCGCGGTCAGTGATTCGGCCAAGGCGGCACCGGACCGGATCATGGACTTCACCAGTGGCCAGGACAAGATCGACCTGTCGGGCATGGCCGCCTTCGCCGTGGACAAGCTGCCGCTGCAGTTCGTCAACGCCTTCACCGGCCATGCCGGCGAGGCGATCCTGAGCTACGACCAGGCCACCAACCTGGGCAGCCTGACCATCGACTTCACCGGAAACAGCCTCGGCGATTTCCTGGTGACCACCGTTGGCCAGGCCGCTGTCACCGACATCGTGGTCTGATGCAAGAGGGGGCGGCGTGTGCGCGCCGCCCCTTTTTGAGCTGAGGTTGACGCATGCCTGTATGCAAACCAATGATCGCCTTGTGGGCGATCCCCCTGATGGTGATGACCGAGGTCAGTATGGCCAGCAGCCTGTTACTCCCCAACCCCTCGCAATTGGCCGGGCGTTGGCAGCTTTACCCTGAACGCCAGCAAGCGCAGGCCTGTGAACTGCGCCTCGACGCCAACGAAGGCGCGCTGGGCGGCGATCTGGATTGTGTCGCGCAGCTGATCGGCCTGCGCCCCGGCAGTTGGCTGGTAACCCCGGACACCCTGGCCCTGGTGGGTGGGGACGGCAGCAGCGTGGTGCACTTCAGCCGCGAGGGCGCCCTGCGCTATGGCTGGACCGCTCCGGACGGTACGCCGCTGATACTCGAACGCCAGCACCCATAACCCCCGCCCGGCACTTTGAAGTGCCGGGCCAATAAGGGCGAAACATGAAACAACCGAGCCAAAAGCCCGGGGCACCCTTGTGGGCGGCGCTCGGCAATTACAAGTCGACCTTGATCAGCGTTGGCTGTTTTACCGCACTGATCAATGTATTGATGCTGGTACCTTCCATTTATATGTTGCAAGTGTACGACCGTGTACTGAGTTCGCAGAACACCACAACCTTGTGGATGCTGACCTTGATGGTCGTCGGCTTTTTCGTATATATCGGTGCGCTCGAGGCGGTGCGCAGTTTCATTGTTATCCGCGTGGGTAACCAGTTGGAGAAAAGTTTCAACCTGAGTGTGTATCGCGCCGCCTTCGAGCGTAACTTGCGCCAGCGTGACGGCGCTGCCGGGCAAGCGTTGAACGACCTCACCCAACTGCGCCAGTTCGTCACCGGGCCTGCGTTGTTCGCCTTCTTCGATGCCCCCTGGTTTCCCCTCTACCTGGCGGTGATCTACCTGTTCAATGTGTGGCTCGGGGTGATGGCCACGGTCGGCGCATTGCTGTTGGTCGGCCTGGCCGTGCTCAACGAGCGCCTGACCCATGCCACCCTGGCCGAGGCCAGCAACGTCCAGCAGCAATCGACCATGCTGGCCGCGAGCCAACTGCAGAGTGCCGAAAGCATCCAGGCCATGGGCATGCTCGGCGCCCTGCGCCAGCGCTGGTTCGCCCTGCATGGGCGCTTCCTCGACCTGCAGAACCGCGCCAGCGACACCTCGGCGGTGATAACCGCCAGCAGCAAGGGCCTGCGCCTGTGCCTGCAATCGCTGGTACTGGGCCTGGGCGCATTGTTGGTGATAGAGGGGCAGATGACACCCGGCATGATGATCGCCGGTTCCATCCTCATGGGCCGGGTGCTGAGCCCGATAGACCAGCTGATCGCGGTGTGGAAGCAGTGGAGCGGCGCCCAGCTGGCCTACCAGCGCCTGGGCAGCTTGTTGCACGATCACCCCGAGCCACCGGCGCCCATGCCGTTGCCGGCACCCACCGGTGCCCTGGCGGTGGAGCAGCTCAGCGCCGGTCCGCCCGGGCGCAACCTGGCCACGCTGGCGCAGGTGAGCTTCAGCCTGGCACCGGGTGAACTGCTGGGCGTGCTCGGGGCCTCGGGCTCGGGCAAGTCGACCCTGGCCAAGGTGCTGGTTGGGGTGTGGCCGAGCCTGGCCGGGCATGTACGCCTGGATGGCGCCGAGCTCAAGCAATGGGACCGTGAGGCCCTTGGCCCGCACATTGGCTACCTGCCACAGAACATCGAGCTGCTGCGCGGCAGCATTGCCGAGAACATCGCCCGCTTCGGCGAGCTGGACGGCCAGAAAGTGGTCGAAGCCGCTCGCCTGGCTGGGGTGCATGAGCTGATCCTGCGCTTGCCCCAAGGCTACGACACCCGCCTGGGCGAGGCGGGCGCCGACCTGTCCGGCGGGCAGAAGCAACGCATTGCCCTGGCCCGCGCGCTGTATGGCAACCCCTGCCTGATCGTACTCGACGAGCCCAACTCCAACCTCGACAGCCCAGGCGAAGCCGCCCTGGCCAGCGCCCTGATGCAGCTCAAGGCCCAGGGCCGCACCGTGGTGCTGGTCACGCACCGCAGCGCGGCACTGGCCCAGGCCGACAAACTGCTGGTGCTCAACGAAGGACGCATGCAGGGCTTCGGCCCGGCCCGCGACATTCTCCACGCCCTCGGCCAAGGCCCGGCGCAACGCCCCTTGCAGGCTGGAGGTGGCGCATGAGCCGGCATGAGCGCGATACGCGTTTCCATGTGCGCCTGGGTTGGCTGCTGACCCTGGTCGGCTTTGGCGGATTCATGGCCTGGGCCAGCATGGCGCCGCTCGACCAGGGCGTGCCGGTGCAAGGCACGGTGGTGGTGTCGGGCAAGCGCAAGGCGGTGCAGTCCATGGCGGCCGGCGTGGTCAGCCGGATCCTGGTCAGCGAAGGCCAGCAGGTGCGCCAGGGCGAGCCGCTGTTTCGCCTCGACCGCACCCAGGTGCAGGCCGATGTCGACGCGCTGCAGGCCCAGTACCGCATGAGCCGCGCCAGCCTGGCGCGCTGGCAGAGCGAGCGCGACAACCTTGGCCAGTTGCAGTTTCCCGCCGAGCTCAGCGCCGATGCCGACCCCAGGCTGGGGCTGATCCTCGAAGGCCAGCGCCAGTTGTTCGACAGCCGGCGCCAGGCCCTGGCCCGCGAGCAGGGCGCCCTGGCCGCCAGCATCGATGGCTCCCAGGGCCAGTTGGCCGGCATGCGCCGCGCCCGCGGCGACCTGCAGGCCCAGGCCGATTCGTTGCGCGAGCAGTTGGACAGCCTGCGGCCGCTGGCCGGCGAGGGTTACATCCCGCGCAACCGGGTGCTGGAGTACCAGCGCCAGCTGTCGCAGGTGCAGCGTGACCTGGCGCAGAACGCAGGCGAAAGCGCACGGCTTGAACAGGTGATCGTCGAGGCGCGGCTCAACCTGCAGCAGCGCCGCGAGGAGTACCAGAAAGAAGTGCGCAGCCAGCTGGCCGAGGCCCAGGTGAAAGCGGCGACCCTCGAACAGCAGCTCAATTCCGCGCGTTTCGACCTGCAGCACAGCGAGATCCTCGCCCCGGCCGACGGCATCGCGGTGAACCTGGGTGTGCACACCGAGGGCGCGGTGGTGCGTGCCGGTGACACCTTGCTGGAAATCGTCCCCCAGGGCACCGCGCTGGAGGTGGAAGGGCGCCTGCCGGTCAACCTGGTGGACAAGGTGGCGCCACAGCTGCCGGTGGACATCCTGTTCACCGCGTTCAACCAGAACCGCACGCCCAGGGTGACCGGCGAAGTGGCGCTGGTGTCGGCCGACCAACTGATCGACGAGCGCACCGGCCAGCCGTATTACGTACTGCGTAGCAGCGTCAGCGACGCGGCGCTGGCACGCCTGCAAGGGCTGTCGATCCGCCCGGGCATGCCCGCCGAGCTGTTCGTACGTACTGGCGAACGCTCGTTGCTCAACTACCTGTTCAAGCCCCTGCTCGACCGTGCAGGCAGCGCCTTGACCGAACAATAAGGACTGCGAGTGAACAAGCTGCAATTGATCGGGCTGCTGGCGGCCTGCGCCTGGCTGCCGTCGGCCGCGCAGGCGGCCATGGGGCCGTTCCAGGTCTACGAGCAGGCGCTGCGCCGCGACCCGACCTACCTGGCCGCTTTCAAGGAACACGAAGCCGGTCAGGCCTACCGTGACATCGGCCGCGCCGGGCTGCTGCCGAACCTGTCGTACAACTACAACCGCGGCCGCAACGATTCCGAGGTGTCCTACCTGGGGGATTCGCGGCGCCAGACCGAGGACCGCAACTACAACAGCATGGGTTCGAGCTTCACCCTGCAGCAGCCCTTGTTCGATTACCAGGCCTATTCGAGCTACCGCAAGGGCGTGGCCCAGGCGCTGTATGCCGACGAGAACTTCCGCGATCAGAGCCAGCAACTGTTGGTGCGGGTGATGACCAGCTACACCAAGGCGCTGTTCGCCCAGGACCAGATCGCCATCAGCGTGGCCAGCAAACAGGCCTACCGCCAGCAGTTCCAGCAGAACCAACGGCTGTTCGATGCCGGTGAAGGCACTCGCACCGATATCCTCGAAGCCCAGGCCCGTTTCGAGTTGGCCGATGCCGAGGAGATCCAGGCGCGCAACGAGCAGGATGCCGCGCTGCGCGAGCTGGGCGCGTTGATCGGCGAGCCTGCGGTGCGGGTCGAGGACCTGGCGCCGCTGCAAGCCGGTTTCGTCCTGCCGCCGGTCGAGCCGAGCGGCTATGAGGCCTGGCAGGAGCGGGCCGTGGCCAACAATCCACAGCTGGCATCGTCGCGTCAGGCGGTGGAAGTGGCGCGTCAGGAGGTGGAACGCAACCGTGCCGGGCACCTGCCCAGGGTCACCGCGTTCGCCACCTCGCGGCGCCAGGAGTCGGACAGCGGCAACACCTACAACCAGCGCTACGACACCAACACCGTCGGCATCGAGGTCAGCGTGCCGATCTTCGCCGGTGGCGCCGTCTCGGCCTCGACCCGCCAGGCCAGTCGGCAGCTGGAGCAGGCCGAATATGCCATGGACGGCACTACCCGCAGCGCCCTGATCGAGCTGCGCAGGCAGTACAACGCCTGTCAGTCCGGGGCCAGCCGGCTGCGTGCCTACGAGCGTGCGCAGGTGGCGGCCGAGGCGTTGGTGGTGTCGACGCGCAAGAGCGTGCAGGGCGGCGAGCGGGTCAACCTGGATGTGCTCAATGCCGAGCAACAGCTGGCCACCACCCGCCGCGACCTGGCCCAGGCGCGGTATGACTACCTGCTGGCCTGGATCAAGCTGCACTACCAGGCGGGGGTGTTGAGCGAGACGCAGCTGGCGCGGGTGGATGAGGCGTTTGGCGTAGGCAAGTCAGGCTGACTCCAGGCCATGCACAAACCCTTGTAGGAGCAACTGTCTTGCTCAACTGCTAAAGCTAGCGCGATCCCTGTGGGAGCGGGCTTGCCCGCGAACACCGGCGCAGCCGGTGCCATCCACCGTGCTGCCTGTTTCGCGGTGGTCCGGCACTCCGGTAAACCCGCTCCCACACGAATTACGCTGCCCCTTAAGCCTGCGTTGTATTTTCAGGCTGTTACGACCAGCTTCCCGCGCCTGCGCTCCGCCAACCCCCACACAACCAGCGCCACGGCGCCGATCACCACCCCGGCGGCGACGATCCCGTTCCAGCCGTACGACTGGAACAACTGCGTCCCCAGCAACGAGCCCAGCGCGCCGCCGATGAAATAGCAGGTGATGTAGCCGGCATTGAGCCGTGTACGCGCTTCAGGGCGCAGCACGATCACCGCATTCTGGTTGCTCACGTGCACCAGCTGCACCGCCAGGTCCAGCAGCAGCACGCCCAGCAGCAGCGCCGCCAGCGAGCTTTGCGCAAAGCCCAGCGGCAGCCACGACAGCAGCAGCGCCACCAGGCCCACCGTGGTGCCCAGCGAACCCTTGCCGCGGTCGGCCAGGCGCCCGGCCCAGTTGGCTGCCAGCGCCCCGGCCGCACCGGCCAGGCCGAACAGGCCGATCACTGCGTCGGAATAGTGGTACGGCGGGTTGCTCAGCAGGAACGCCAACGGTGTCCAGAACAGCGCGAACAGGCTGAACGCCAGCAAGCCCAGCAGTGAACGCAAACGCAGTACCGGCTCTTCGATGAACAGGCGGAACACCGAGCCGATCAGCGCCGGGTACTTGAGCCCGGCGTGGCTGTGGTGCTGTGGCAGGCTGCGGTAGAGGGCGAGGGCGGTGATTGCCATCAGCACAGCAGCCAGTACGTAGATGCTGCGCCAGCCGCCCAGCTCGGCCATGAAGCCGGCGGCGGTGCGTGCCAGCAAAATGCCCAGCAGCAGGCCGCTCATCAGCGTGCCCACGGCGCGACCGCGCTGGTCCGGGGCGCTGAGGGCGGCGGCCATCGGCACCAGGATCTGCGCCACCACCGAGAACAGCCCGGTCAGCGCGGTGCCGAGGATCAGCCAGGGCAGGCTCGGCGCGCAGGCGCTGATGACCAGGCCGGCGGTGGCGATCAGCACCATGGTCACGATCAGCCGGCGCTGTTCGAACAGGTCACCCAGCGGTGCCAGCAACAACAGGCCGGCGCCATAGCTGAGCTGGGCGGCGATGACGATGGTGCCGGCGCCGGCGGTGCTGAGGCCGAACTGTTCGGCGATGCTGTGCAACAGCGGTTGGGCGTAGTAGTTGCTGGCCACGGCCAGCCCGGTGGCGGTGGCCATCAGCAGGATCAGGGCGCGGCTGAGAGTGGGGGCGTTCATGGTTGTCTCGTGGCAGGCAAGGTGGGATGGCAACAAGTATCAGGAAGTGTCTGGCATGACGCCAATGTATAGTTTTCAGCATGTCCATCTAAAAAGCAGATAGATCGATGAATCTCAAGCAGCTCGAATACGCCCTGGCGGTGGCCGACACCGGCAGTTTCACCCGCGCTGCCGAGCGCTGCCATGTGGTGCAGTCGGCGCTCAGCCACCAGGTGGCGCGGCTGGAGGCCCAACTGGGGGTAAGCCTGTTCGAGCGCAGCTCGCGGCGGGTACGCCTGACCCACGCCGGTGAAGCCTTCGTGCTCAGTGCCCGGCCGGCGCTGGAGGCCGCCAGGCGCGTTGCCGATGACGTGGCCGCCGCCTGTGGCCAGGTGCGCGGGCGCCTGTCGATCGGCGAAATCAGTTCGCTTACCGCACTCGACCTGGTCGACCTGCTGGCGGAGTTCCATCGCCGCCACCCGGATGTGGACGTGCGCTGGCTGACCGCCAAGAGCGAACTGTTGATGGCTGACGTGTGCGAGCGGCGCCTGGACGTGGGGTTTGTTGGTTTGTGGCAGGGCGAGGTGCTGCAGGGCGTGCAGCATCGCCTGCTGGCGCGTGAGGAACTGGTGGCGGTGCTGCCGCCCACGCATGCCTTGGCGGGCAGGGCGCAGCTGGCCCTGGCGGACCTGGCCGCCGAGGTGCTGGTGGACTTCCCCGAAGGCACTGGCGCGCGCCGGCAGACCGACGAAGCATTCCAGGCGGCGGGGTTGGTGCATCGGGTGCAGTTCGAGATCGGCCATATTCGCCTGGTGGAAAAGTTCGTCCAGCGCGGCATGGCCGTGGGGCTGGTGCCGGAGCGGATCGCCCGGGGTTTTGCCGGGGTGGCGGTGGTGCCGTTGCTGGATGCGCCGGTACGGCATTTGTATGCGGTGTGGTCGCCCAGCCCGACGCCGGCGGCGCGGGCGTTTCTGCAGGTAATGGAGCAGAGCCTGGGTACAGATGGCTGAGTCTGTGGCTGCCTGTGCTGGCCCCATCGCCGGCAAGCCGGCTCCCACAGTGTATTGCCTGATCCCTGTGGGAGCTGGCTTGCCAGCGATGAGGCCTGCCAGGCGAAGCGTGTCTCAGGCCGCGAAGCCACCATCGGCCGTCAAGCTGGCGCCGGTGATGTACCCCGCCTCCGGCCCTGCCAGATAGGCCACGAAGCTGGCGATCTCCTCCACATGTCCATAGCGCCCGATGGCCATCAGCGGGATCAGACTGTCGGCGAACTCTCCGCTGGCCGGGTTCATGTCGGTGTCCACCGGCCCTGGCTGCACGTTGTTCACGGTGATGCCCTGCGGCCCCAGGTCACGGGCCAGGCCTTTGGTCAGGCCGACCAGCGCCGACTTGCTCATGGCATAGGGCGCGCCGCCGGCAAACGGCATGCGCTCGGCGTTGGTGCTGCCGATGTTGATGACCCGCCCACCCTGGCCCATGTGTTTCGCCGCCGCCTGGGTGGCGACGAACACGCTGCGCACATTGACCGCCAGGATGCGGTCGAAATCGGCCAGGTCGAACTCGGCCACCGGCGCCACCGCCAGCACGCCGGCATTGTTGACCAGGATGTCGAGCCCACCGAAGGCCTTGACCGTGTCGGCCACGGCCTGCTGCACGGCAGCGGCCTCGGCGCTGTCGGCGCGCAGGGCCAGGGCCTGGCCGCCCGTGTTGTTGATCTCGCCGGCCAGGGCTTCGGCGGTGGCGGCGGAGCTGACATAGGTGAAGGCCACCTTGGCGCCGTCGCGGGCCAGGCGGCGCACGATGGCCGCGCCGATGCCACGGGAACCGCCCTGGACCAGGGCCACTTTGCCGCTCAGGGGAAGTGCTTGGGACATGCTGATCTCCAGTATTCAAGCAAGGCAGGTTGCCTTGGATGGGCGCAGTATCGACCGATGATTACCCACTGATAAGATGGTAATTACGATCATCAGAGTAAACCGTTGGTTGAGAATCCAAGCCATGGAATCGTTCAGTCACCTTGAATGCTTTGTTCGCAGCGCTGAAGTAGGCAGCTTTGCCGAAGCTGCCCGGCGCCTGTCGCTGACCCCGGCGGCGGTCGGCAAGAACGTCGCCCAGTTGGAAGCGCGCCTGGGCGTGCGGTTGTTCCAGCGTAGTACCCGCAAGCTGACCCTGACCGAGGCGGGGCAACGATTTCTGGGGGAAGTCAGTGACAGCTTACGCACCATCCAGTACGCCATGGCCAACCTGGCCAGCGCCGAGGGCCAGCCGGCGGGTGTGCTGCGGGTGAGCATGGGCACGGTGTTCGGGCGGCTGTATGTGCTGCCGCTACTGGGGGAGTTCTTGCGGCGTTACCCGGCGATCACCCCGGACTGGCATTTCGACAACCGCCAGGTCGACCTGATCGGGCAGGGCTTCGATGCCGCCATCGGCGGTGGTTTCGAGCTGCCGCTGGGGGTGGTGGCGCGCAAGCTGACCCCGGCGCACCGGGTGCTGGTGGCCGCGCCGGCGTACCTGCAGCGGCGCCCGCCGATCGAGCATCCCAGTGCGCTGGCGCAGCATGAAGGCATCCTGATCCGCTCGCCGCAGACCGGCCGCGTGCGGGCCTGGCCGCTGACCAGCCGTTGGCAGGAGCAGTGCCCGCTGCAATTGCCGCAGAGCATGACCATGAGCGACTCCGATGCCGCCTGCGCCGTGGCCGGGCAGGGGCTGGGAATTGCCCTGGTGAGTTTGCCGTTTGCCTTGCCGTACCTGACCGAGGGCAGGCTGCAGCGGGTGCTGCCGGACTGGTACGTGGACGATGGCAACATCAGCCTGTATTACGCCGAACACAAGCTGTTGCCGGGCAAGACCCGGGCGTTCATCAATTTTGTGGTGGAGCAGTTTGCCGAACAGGGCTTGGCGGGGCGGTTCAACGCGTTGCAATGACCATCGCGGGGCAAGCCCGCTCCCACGATACTGGACTGCCCCCAAGAAGTTGGACACCAATCCGCTAGCTGATCTGTCCAGCTTTTCTGGGGCAATTCAGTATCGTGGGAGCGGGCTTGCCCCGCGATGGCGATGGATCAGGCAACGCCGACAATGAATTGCACCTGCACGACGCCATTCACCACCAGGCTCACCTCGTCATCCAGCTTCTTGCCCAGCAGTTGTTGCCCCAGCGGCGCACGCGGGGTGATCACCGTCACCAGGGCATCACCTTCGCCAATCTTCAGCCCGGCCCCCTCCGGCCCGAGGAACAACAGGCGCTGGTGGCCGTCTTCATCTTCCAGCGTTACCAGGCAGCCGATCTGGATGCCCCGCGCCGGGTCATAGTCGCGCAGCACCAGTTGCTGATAAGTCAGCAGCGCCTGGCGGATCTCGGCGGTGCGCCGGGCCTGGCCAGTGGCGAGATAGGACGCCTCCAGCCCCAGGGTATCGTACTTGTTCTCGGCGATGTTCTCTTCGGCGGTGGCCGTCTCGTAGGCAGTCTGGGCCGCCTGGCGCAGCACTTCCATGTCGTGCTCGAGGGTGGCGATGATGCGCTGCAGCAGGCTGGTCTTGTTCATCTCAGTAGCAGAACTCCAGCACGTTGGCCTGGCTCTTGTCGGTCGGCGCGGTGCGGTTCTGCTGCAGCCAGAACTGGCACTTGGGGTTGTTCAGGTTGCGCGGGCTGCCCTGGGCGGTTTCGGCCGCCTGTTGCAATTGCTGCTGGTGCAGGATGTCCTTGTAGCGTTCGAACATCTGCGCCTGGGCATCCACCGGTTGCGCGGGCGCGCTGGCGGGCGCCGGCTGGACGATGGCCGGGGCGACCGCCTGGGCCACCGGCTGCACCTGTTCCGGCCACAGGCGCAGCGCCAGCCATAGGCTCAGGACAATGGCCACGGCCCCCAGCCACAGGCCGAAGGCGACGCACAGGATCAGTTGCACGGGTTTGAGGGTGATCTTCAGTTCGCGGGAGCGGGGCATGGCGGCCTCCTGGCAGGGCGGATCGATGGCGGCATTGTCGCATGGCGTGGCAGGTTTTTTTAGCGCGGCGCTTTTGTCGGCGCGCATTTGTGCGCAGAATCCGCGGTCTTTTTTGCAGGTAACGGGACGTGGCGATGAAAACCACCTGGGACATCTTCTGCACGGTCGTCGACAACTATGGCGACATCGGCGTGACCTGGCGCCTGGCCCGCCAGCTGGTGGCCGAGCATGGGCAGGGCGTGCGGCTGTGGGTGGATGACCTGCAGTCCTTCGCCCGCCTGTGCCCGGCGCTGGACTGCAAGGCCGAGCAGCAATGGCAGGAGGGCGTCGAGGTGCGCCGCTGGGCTGCCGAATGGCAGGGCGCAGAGCCTGCCCAGGTGGTGATCGGGGCCTTTGCCTGCCAGTTGCCGCCGCAGTTCGTCGAGGCCATGGCCCGCCAGCCCAAGCCACCTTTGTGGCTGAACCTGGACTACCTCAGTGCCGAAGACTGGGTCGAGGGTTGCCATGGGCTGCCTTCGCCGCAGGCCAACGGGCTGCGCAAGATCTTCTTCTTCCCGGGCTTCACCGAAAAAACCGGTGGCCTGCTGCGCGAACGCTCATTGCTGCCACGTCGCGAGGCGTTCGAGCGCGCGAGCTTCCTCGCCGGGTTAGGCGTTGTGCCCGAGGACGGCGCGCGACTGATTTCACTGTTCGCCTACGAGAACCCGCAGTTGTGCAACTGGCTCGATGTGCTGGCGGCCGATGCGCAGCCGGTTCACCTGCTGGTGCCGCAGGGGCGCATCCTGGGTGACCTGGGCCGCTGGCTGGGCGAGCCTGCGCTGCCCGTGGGGGCGTTGCATCGGCGCGGCGCCTTGACCGTGCAGGTGCTGCCGTTCGTCAGCCAGGACGATTACGACAGGCTGCTGTGGAGCTGCGACTTCAACGCCGTGCGCGGCGAGGATTCGTTCGTGCGCGCGCAGTGGGCCGGCGTGCCGATGCTGTGGCACATCTACGTCCAGGAAGAGAACGCCCACTGGGAAAAACTCGAAGCCTTCCTGGCCATTTACCGCCGCGACCTGTCGGACGCCGCTGGCCAGGCGCTGACCGCGATGTGGCGTGCCTGGAACATGGATCAGCCGATGGGGCAGGCCTGGCAAAGGCTGCAGCCGCACTGGACTGAAGTGTGCGCGCATGCCCGCCAGTGGTGCGCCGAACAGGCCGCTCGGCCGGACCTCGCCACGAGACTGGTACAGTTTTACCGAAATTCGCTATGATACGCGGCCTCGATTTTTATAAATCCATCCAGATTCGGATACTTCGTAATGAAAACTGGTAAAGAGCTGAAACCCGGTACCGTACTGCGGATCGATAACGACCCGTGGCTGGTTCAGAAAGCTGAGTTCACCAAGTCGGGCCGTAACAGCGCGATCATGAAGACCAAGCTGAAGAACCTGCTGACCGGCTACAAGACCGAAACCGTATACGGTGCGGACGACAAGCTGGACGACGTGATCCTGGATCGCAAAGAAGCGACCCTGTCGTTCATCAGCGGTGACTCGTACACCTTCATGGACACCACCGACTACACCATGTACGAACTGAACGCCGAAGACATCGACGCCGTTCTGCCGTACATCGAAGAAGGCATGGAAGACATCTGCGAAGCCGTGTTCTTCGAAGGCCGCCTGGTATCGGTAGAACTGCCGACCACCATCAGCCGTCAGGTTGTCTACACCGAGAACGCTGCTCGCGGCGACACCTCGGGCAAGGTCATGAAGCCTGCCAAGCTGAAGAACGGTACCGAGATCTCGGTTGCCGACTTCATCCAGATCGACGAGTGGATCGACATCGACACTCGCGACAACAGCTTCAAGGGCCGTTCCAAGAAGTAATTCTTCTTGCGATGAGCACGAAAAACCCGGCCTCGGCCGGGTTTTTTTGTGCCTGTGAAACCGTGTCGCCTTCATCGCGGGGCAAGCCCGCTCCCACGTGGGGGCGGCGGTGCGCCGTTGCGACTTGCCCCGCGATGGCGTCCTCAGACAGTCACATGCAAGCGCACATCCACATTGCCGCGGGTAGCGTTGGAGTAAGGGCAGACCTTGTGCGCCTTCTCCACCAGCCCTTCGGCATCGGCCTGGGCCAGGCCCGGCAGGTTGATGTGCAGGTCGATGTCCAGGCCGAAGCCACCGGGAATCTGCCCGATACCCACCTTGGCGGTGATCGAGGCATCGGCCGGCAGGGCCTTTTTCTCCTGGCCGGCGACGAACTTCAGGGCGCCGATGAAGCAGGCCGAGTAGCCGGCGGCAAACATCTGCTCGGGGTTGGTGCCGTCACCGCCAGCGCCGCCCAGCTCTTTAGGGGTGCTCAGCTTGACTTCCAGCTTGCCGTCGCTGGAGCGGGATTTACCGTCGCGGCCGCCAGTGGAGGTGGCTTCTGCGATGTACAGCGGAGTGACCTTTTGCATCTTGAGCCTCGTTCATATGCTGTGCGCCCGTTGATGGAAGGGGCGCTGGGTGGGTACGGGATTAAACTTAGCGCGCAATTAGTTTGCGCGCAAGTTAAATGTTCGGCCATTTGTCCGAACGGCCACCACCCAGCATAGTCGTCAAAGGTTTTTTTGCAGGTTCGCGCGCAGTTCGATCAGTTCTGCCTGCAGCTTGGCCAGTTGCTCGACCGTACGGCCGCTGGCCTTGAGGATGCAGCGCGGCACCTCCCGGGCTTGCTGCTGCAGGGCGCGGCCCTTGTCGGTCAGTTGTACCAGCACCACCCGTTCGTCTTCGCGGCTACGGGTGCGCTTGAGCAGCCCTTCGCTTTCCAGGCGCTTGAGCAGCGGGGTGAGCGAGCCGGGGTCGGTGAGCAGGTGCTGGCTGATCTCGCCCACGGTCAGGCCGTCCTGCTCCCACAGCACCAGCATGGCCAGGTATTGCGGGTAGGTCAGGCCCAGCGCCTGCAGCAGGGGCTTGTAGACCTTGGTCATCAGCAGCGACGTCGAATGCAGGGCGAAGCAGACCTGGTTGTCCAGCAGCAGCTCGTCGCAGGGGGCTTGGGTGTTGGCGTTCATGCAGGTCCTTGAAATCGGTGTAGGGGAAAATCTAGCACGCTGAAGGTTGGCGCGCTCATTGCCAGCGCAGCTCGCTGCGCAGCGCCAGGTCCCAGGGGGGCACCGGGCTGAAGCGGCTCTTGAGGAATTCGAGCAGCAAGCGGCTGCGAGAGTTCGTTTCATGTTCCAGACGTAGCGCATAGATACCACTGCTCTCCGGCGCGGGCAGGCCGTTGTCGCAGAACAGCGGCAGCAGTTCGCCACGCAGCAGGTAGTCGCTGATCAGCCAGGTGGGCAGGTGGGCGATGCCCAGGCCGGCCAGTGCGCCGAACAGCAGGGTTTCGGCATTGTTGGCGGTCATGCGCATGCGCGTGGGCCGGTACAGGCGCGCCTGGCCATCGACCGTGAAGCGCCAGGCGAACGGCGGCGCCAGGCCGTCCCAGTCAAGGCCGTCATGTTCGGGCAGCTCGCTGGGGCAGGCGGGCACGCCACGGTTGGCCAGGTACCCGGGGCTGGCGCAGGCGATGCGCACCATGTAGGCCAGCGGTGTGGCCACCAGGCGGGTGTCGGCCAGGGGGCCGGCGCGCAGTACCAGGTCGACTTCGCCCAGGTGGCTGCCGTGCAGGTCGACGAAGCTGTCGATCAGGCGCAGCTGCACGTCCAGCCCGGGGTAGGCCACCAGGAAATCGGCAATGGCCGGTGCCAGGTGGCGGCGACCGAAGGCCGCCGGGGCATCGATGCGGATCAAGCCCTCGGGGGCATTGCTCAACGACACCGCCTCGGCCCGTGCCAGGCGCAACTCTTCGATGATGCGCCGGGCCCGTTCGGCGAAGGCGTTGCCGGCGGGCGTGGGGCGCACGGCATGGGTACTGCGGGCGAACAGGCGGCTGCCGACGGCGCTTTCCAGGTTGTCGATGCGCCGTGCCACGGCCGACGGGGTCAGTGGGTGGCGGCGGGCGGCGGCAGAGAAACTGCCGGTTTCCAGCACGTCGAGGAACAGGCTCAGTTGTTCGGTGAGAATATCGGGGCTCATGGCGGGTCTGCTTGTGCGTAGGGCGCACAGCCATTGTGCGCTGCTGTGCGTTTCCCCGCCAGCCGCGACTGGGTAGCATGCAGCCATTGTTCAGGAGCAGGCGGATGAGGCGCTGATGATCGAGTGGTTGATGTATATCGTGTTGGGCGCCGCGCTAGGCACCATGGGTGGGTTGTTCGGCATTGGTGGCGGGCTGATCGCCATCCCTGCGTTGGGCGTGCTGTTCGGCCTTGACCAGCAACTGGCCCAGGGCACCGCGCTGGTGATGGTGGTGCCGAACGTGCTGCTGGCGCTGTGGCGCTACCACCAGCGCAACCGCATCGAGCTGCGCCATGCCGTGCCGTTGTCGCTGTGCAGCTTCCTGTTCGCCTGGCTGGGCTCGATCTGGGCGGTGGGCATCGATGCCCAGTCGATGCGCCTGGGCTTCGTCGGCTTCCTGGTGGCGCTGGCGCTGTGGAACGTGGCGCGGATGTTCCTGCGGGTGAGGCCGCCGAGCAGTGAATTGCGCTACCCCTGGCCGTGGCTGGGTGTGCTGGGCAGCTTCGCCGGCACCATGGGCGGGCTGTTCGGGGTGGGTGGGGCCGTGGTGGCCACGCCGATATTGACCTCCGTGTTCGGCACTACCCAGGTGGTGGCCCAGGGCTTGTCGCTGGCGCTGGCGGCGCCGAGTACCACGGTGACCTTGCTGACCTATGGGATTCACCAGAGTGTTGACTGGAGCGTCGGCATTCCGTTGGCGGTGGGCGGGCTGCTCAGCATCAGCTGGGGGGTGAAGCTGGCCCATGCGTTGCCGGAGAAGGTGTTGCGCACGCTGTTCTGCGTGTTCCTGGTGGTGTGTGCTGTGATGCTTGGGTTCGAGCTCTAGAATGATCGCGGGGCAAGCCCGCTCCCACGTATGAATGCGTGGGCGCGGGCTTGCCCCGCGATGGTTTCGACGTGCTACTTGAACCCATCGACAATGAACTCGGCCATGCAATCGGTGATCGGCGACTGCTGTTGCGCGTTACGCAGCAGCATCACATTGGCCATGTGCAACTGTGGCAGACCATCGTCCTCGCCGAGGATGCGCAGCTCGCCGCCAACCAGGCTGTGCAGTTGCGCGGTCACCGCCAGCCCGGCGCTGACGATGGCGAAGATCGCCGCCAGGCTGGGGCTGGTGTAGGCGATACGGTATTCGATGCCCTGTTGCTCCAGGGCATTGCAGGTCCAGGCGCGGCAGAAGCAGTCGGTGTTGAACAGCGCCAGCGGCATCGGCCGCTGTTCCTGTGGGCAGTATCCTCGGGCTGCCGCCCACACCAGCCGTTCCTGGCGCAGCAACTGGCCGACTTCGTTGCCGGGTTCACGGGTGACGATGGTCAGGTCCAGGTCCTGGCGCAGCATCAGCTGCTTCGACGAGTCGCAGTGCACCTCGACATGGATCAGCGGGTACGCCTGGGCGAAGCGGGTGAGGATGCCGGGCAGGTAGCGCATGGCATAGTCGTCCGGGGTGCCGATGCGCACCACCCCGACCATGTGCGGCATGCGCAGGGTATTGAACACTTCGCCATGCAGCTTGAGGATGCGCCGGGCATAACCCAGCAGGACCTCGCCCTCGGCGGTCAGGCGTACCTGGCGGCCATCGCGCTCGAACAGCTGGCGCTGCAGGATGTCTTCCTCCAGGCGCTTCATCTGCATGCTCACCGCCGACTGGGTGCGGTTGACCACTTCACCGGCGCGGGTGAAGCCGCCTTGCTCGGCAATGGCGACGAAGGTGCGCAGCACGTCGGCATCGAGACTCTGATACTGGGACATTGCATCAATCTCCGAGATGCATGGCATCAGAAACATTCGTTGGATTGATCTTAGGCCTGGGCAGAGACTGAAGCCATCCACAAGGAGGGCGTCAAGATGAAAGGTCATTTCAATGTTGCTCACCAGCCGGTATCGGCCCTGAACCATTTGCTGCACGATGCCGGCGGGCTGTTCCTGCGCTGGTACGAGTTGCACCGCCAGCGCGATGAACTGGCGCGCCTGAGCGATGCGACGCTGCACGACCTGGGGCTGTCGCGGGCGGATATCCAGCAGGAAGCCGACCGGCACTTCTGGGAAGACCCGTTGCGTAAGTAGAGGGCGGCCCCCATCGCGGGGCAAGCCCGCTCCCACGTGGGAGCGGGCTTGCCCCGCGATAGCGTCTTTACTGTCTGAACCTCAGACGGAGCCCACTTCATGTCCCTCAGCCTGTCCCTCGCCCAGGCCCGCCGCCTGGCGCTGTCCGCCCAAGGCTTCGGCAAGCCCCCCGATACCCCGGCCACCCCGGCCAGCCTCAATCGCACCTTCCAGCGCCTGGGTGTGGTGCAGATCGATTCGGTCAATGCCCTGGTCCGCTCCCACTACCTGCCATTGTTCTCGCGCCTGGGCGATTACCCGCAGGCGTCGCTCGACCAACTCGCCTGGGGCACGCGCCGCCAGCGCCGGCTGTTCGAGTATTGGGGCCATGAAGCCTCGCTGCTGCCGCTTGCGCTGTACCCGCTGATGCGCTGGCGCATGGCCCAGGCCCGTGAAGGCCAGGGCATCTACCGGCAGCTCGCGGCCTTTGGCCGTGAGCGTCCCGAGGTGATCGAGCGCGTTCTGGCGGCGGTGGCCGAGCGCGGCGCATTGGGCGCTGGCAGCCTGTCGACCCGCGAGGAGCGCGCCGGCCCCTGGTGGGACTGGAGCGAAGAGAAACACGCATTGGAATGGCTGTTCGCCGCAGGCGAGGTGACGGTGGCCGGGCGTCGCGGTTTCGAGCGCCTGTACGACCTGCCCGAACGGGTGCTGCCTTCGACCCTTCTCGACCAGCCGGTACCCAGCGCGGCCGAAGCCCATCAAGGGCTGATGTTGCATGCCGCCAACGCGCTCGGCGTGGCCACCGAGCAGGACCTGCGCGATTATTTTCGTCTGTCACCCCAGCACAGCAAGGCGGCCCTGGCCGAATTGCTGGCGGACGGGCGCTTGCAGGCCTGTTCGGTTCAGGGCTGGAAGCAACCCGCCTATCTGGCGGGCACGCCGCGCATCCCCCGGCGTATCCACACCAGCGCCTTGCTGTCGCCGTTCGATTCGCTGGTCTGGGAGCGCAGCCGCACCGAGCGGTTGTTCGACTTCCGCTATCGGCTGGAGATCTACACCCCGGCGCACAAGCGGGTGTACGGCTATTACGTGCTGCCTTTCCTGCACCGCGAGCGCATTGCCGCGCGCCTGGACCTGCGTGCCGAGCGTGGCCAGGGGCGGCTGGCGGTGCACGCGGTGCATGAAGAAGATCAAGGGCTGGACGAGGAGGGCTATCGGGCGCTGGCAGTAGAGTTGCGGCGCCTGGCCGGCTGGCTGGGGCTTGAGCAGGTACAGCTCAACTGCCCTCGCGTCGAGGGCAGCCGGCTGCGTCAGGCATTGCTCAGCGGCGCACCTGCTTGAGGGTTTCGGCGATCAGGAAGGCCAGCTCCAGCGACTGGTCGGCGTTCATGCGCGGGTCGCAATGGGTGTGGTAGCGATCGGACAGGGCGTCTTCGGTGATCGGCCGGGCGCCGCCGATGCATTCGGTGACGTTCTGCCCGGTCATCTCGATATGGATGCCGCCGGCATGGCTGCCCTCGGCCTGGTGCACCTGGAAGAACTGCTTGACCTCGTCGAGGATCTGCGCAAAGTCGCGGGTCTTGTAGCCGCTGCTGGCCTTGATGGTGTTGCCATGCATCGGGTCCGAGCTCCACAGCACCTTGCGCCCTTCGCGCTCGACGGTACGGATCAGCCCCGGCAGGTGCGCGCCGACCTTGCTGGCGCCCATGCGCACGATCAGGTTGAGGCGGCCCGGGTCGTTGTCCGGGTTGAGCACGTCGATCAGGCGGATCAGCTCTTCGGGGTCCATGCTCGGCCCCACCTTCACCCCGATCGGGTTGTGCACACCGCGCAGGAACTCGACATGGGCGCCGTCCAGCTGGCGGGTGCGGTCGCCGATCCACAGCATGTGCGCCGAGCAGTCGTAATAGTCGCCGGTCAGGCTGTCACGGCGCACGAAGGCTTCTTCATAGTTGAGCAGCAGCGCTTCGTGGGCCGTGAAGAAGCTGGTTTCGCGCAGCTGTGGCGCAGTATCCAGGCCGCAGGCACGCATGAACGCCAGGGTTTCATCGATGCGGTTGGCCAGCTGGTGGTACTTGTCGGCCAGCGCCGAGTTGGCGATGAAGTCCAGGTTCCACTTGTGCACCTGGTGCAGGTCGGCGAAGCCGCCCTGGGCGAAGGCGCGCAGCAGGTTGAGGCTGGCCGTGGCCTGGTGGTAGGCCTGCAACAGGCGCTCGGGGTCGGGCACGCGGCTGGCGGCGTCGAAGCCGATGCCGTTGACGATGTCGCCGCGGTAGGCGGGCAGGGTGACGTTGCCGATGGTTTCGTCGTTGGCCGAGCGCGGCTTGGCGAACTGGCCGGCCATGCGCCCGACCTTGACCACCGGGCAGCCGGCGGCGAAGGTCATGACGATGGCCATCTGCAGCAGCACCTTGAAGGTGTCGCGGATCTTCGCCGCCGAGAACTCGGCGAAGCTTTCGGCACAGTCGCCGCCCTGCAACAGGAACGCCCGGCCCTGAGTGACCTCGGCGAACTGCCGGCGCAGCTCACGGGCCTCGCCGGCGAACACCAGCGGCGGGTAGCTGGCCAGCGTTTGCTCCACCTTCAGCAGGTGGGCGGCGTCCGGGTAGACGGGTTGCTGCTGGATCGGCAGGGCGCGCCAGCTGTCAGGGCTCCAGGGTTGGGTCATCACGGGCTCTATCTATAAGTGTCGGTTCAGGCGTAGCTGCCATGGTACAGCCGCCGACGTGCTTGTTGCACCACCGGCATTGGCGGACAATGCGCGTTTTGCGCAGGCGGTGGTGGGATGGCGACGGAGCGGGAAGAGCGGCTGCTGGCACGGGTGGAGGACGCCTTTGGCGTCATCAGCGTGTATGAGGTGGAAGACTACCGCTTCCTCGAATTCGGCGATGCCATCGAGCAGAGCTGCACCTTCACCGCCGACCCCAGCTGGCTGGAGTACGACTACACCCGCGCCATGCTGGTCGGCGCGCTGTGCCATGCACAGCCCGAGAGTGCGCTGTTCCTCGGTCTGGGCGCCGGCACCCTGACCCAAGCCTGTCTCAAATACCTGCCGCTGGACGATGTCGAGGCCATCGAACTGCGCCCCGACGTGCCGCGCCTGGCCATGGAGTTCATGGGCCTGGACGATGACCCGCGGTTGTACGTACGGGTGGGGGATGCCATCGAACTGCTGCCGACGGCGGAAAAGGCCGACCTGGTCTTCGTCGACCTCTACACCGACCATGGCCCCGGTGTCGGCCACCTGGCCTGGACGTTCCTGGAAAACTGCCAGAAGCAGCTCAACCCAGGTGGCTGGCTGGTGATCAACCAGTGGGCCAGCGATGACGGCCGGCCGCTGGGTGCCGCCTTGCTGCGCGGGCTGTACCACCGGCATTACTGGGAACTGCCGGTGAAGGAGGGCAACGTGATCCTGCTGGTGCCCGCCGATCTGGATCAGCAGCTGGACATCGATGGCCTGCGCGCCCGGGCCGAGGCGCTGGCGCCTCGGTTGGGCTACTCGCTGGATTACCTGATCAAGGCGGTAAGGCCGGCAACCTGAAAGCATCGCGGGGCAAGCCCGCTCCCACGCGTTCATCGGGTTTGGACTGCCCCTTGGGATATTTAAGGGAAGGGTTCGTGGGAGCGGGCTTGCCCCGCGATGGCCCGTGTGAAGGAAACGTTTCAGCCCGGGCGAGGCAATGGCCAGATACTGGCCTTTTCCGCTGAAATATTTCTCACGGTTCCAGGCAATTTCGTATATAGTACGCGCCGGTCTTTTAGCGGGCCGCAAATCAGGTGGTGCAAATCCTCCGAACCCAGCTTCGGCTGCGCGTCCGCTAGTCGGACTTTCCCAAGACGTTCCCATTTTCAATCGTTTTCGCAAATCCCCGCCGCCAAAGCTGCCTGGGTGACCGTTTGGTCTTTCAAGGCATGTGCAGCTTTGGAGCATGGGTCTTTGCGGATGCACCTAGAGGCAGACCCATGACCCAGGAAACCGGCGGATTCGCCGCTCTCGATCTCAATCCCAATATTGTTGCTGCCGTCGTGGCCACCGGCTACGAAGAGCCGTCGGCCATTCAGCAACAGTCGATCCCGATCATCCTCGCCGGTCACGACATGATCGGCCAGGCGCAGACTGGCACCGGCAAGACCGCTGCCTTCGCCCTGCCGATCCTCAACAAGATCGACGTGAGCAAGCGCGAACCGCAAGCCCTGATCCTGGCGCCAACCCGTGAGTTGGCGCTGCAAGTTGCTACCGCTTTCGAAACCTACGCCAAGCAGATGCCGGGCGTTAACGTGGTGGCCGTCTACGGTGGTGCCCCGATGGGCCCACAACTGCGTGCCATCCGTAACGGCGCGCAAATCGTCGTCGCTACCCCTGGCCGTCTGTGCGACCACCTGCGTCGCGACGAGAAAGTCCTGTCCACCGTGCAGTACCTGGTACTGGACGAAGCGGACGAGATGCTCAAGCTCGGCTTCATGGACGACCTCGAAGTGATCTTCGACGCCATCCCGGCCTCGCGCCAGACCGTGCTGTTCTCCGCCACCCTGCCGTCTTCGATCCGTTCGATCGCCGAGCGCCATCTGCGCGAGCCGAAGCACGTCAAGATCCAGAGCAAGACCCAGACTGTCACCGCGATCGACCAGGCCCACCTGATGGTCCATGCCGACCAGAAGATCCCGGCTGTTCTGCGCCTGCTGGAAGTGGAAGAGTTCGACGCGCTGATCGCCTTCGTGCGTACCAAGCAAGCCACCCTGGACCTGGCCGCCGCGCTGGAAGCCAAGGGCTACAAGGCTGCCGCGCTGAACGGTGACATCGCCCAGAACCAGCGTGAGCGCGTGATCGACTCGCTCAAGGATGGCCGCCTGGACATCGTCGTCGCCACCGACGTCGCTGCCCGTGGCCTGGACGTACCGCGCATCACTCACGTGTTCAACGTTGACATGCCGTACGACCCGGAGTCCTACGTGCACCGTATCGGCCGTACTGGCCGTGCCGGTCGCGAAGGCCGTGCGCTGCTGCTGGTTACCCCGCGTGAGCGCCGCATGCTGCAGGTTATCGAGCGTGTTACCGGCCAGAAAGTCGCCGAAGCCCGCCTGCCTAACCCGCAAGCCGTGCTGGATGCGCGCATCAAGAAGCTGACCAAGAGCCTGGCGCCGCTGGTGGCCGAGTCCGAGGCCAGCCACGGCGAGTTGTTCGACCGCCTGACCGCCGACCTGGGTTGCAGCGCGCGTGCACTGGCTTCGGCCCTGCTGCGCAAGGCCACCAATGGCCAAGCCCTGGACCTGGCTTCGGTGGAGCGCGAGCAGCCGCTGGTGCCGACCCACACCCCGCGCGAGCGCAGCACCGGTGAGCGTGGCGAACGTGGTGAGCGCAGCGAGCGCAGTGGTGACCGCGAGCGTCGTGCGCCGATGCCGCTGGCCGAAGGCCGCGTGCGTTGCCGTACTGCCCTGGGTGCCCGTGACGGTATCGCCGCCAAGAACCTGCTGGGCGCGATCCTCAACGAAGGTGGCCTGGCGCGTGACGCCATCGGCCGCATCCAGGTACGCGACAGCTTCAGCCTGGTCGAGCTGCCGGAAGATGGCCTGGAGCGTCTGCTGACCAAGCTCAAGGACACCCGCGTAGCCGGTAAGCAGCTGAAGCTGCGCCGCTACCGCGAGGATTGATCCTGGCGCTGCACTGAAAAAATCCCCGGCCTTGGTCGGGGATTTTTTTTGCCTGCACCGACCTCTTCGCGGGTAAACCCGCTCCCACAGGTATTGCGCCGGATTTGAACTTGGCGCAATACCTGTGGGAGCGGGTTTACCCGCGAAGAGGCCCTTCAGTCGAACCGATAGATATCCATCCCCAGCGCCCCCAGGGTGAAGCCCTGGTGCACGATGCCGAACCGTTCACCCGACCCCATGGCGAAGTACAGCGGCAACAGGTGCTCGTCACTGGGGTGATTGCGCACTGCAAATGGCGCCTGCCGACGATAGTCCACCAGCGCATCCTGGTCCCCTGCCTCCAGCCGTTCCACCACCCAATCACGAAACGCCAGGGCCCAGGGCTCGACCGCATCCGGTCCGGCATGCCAGTCGAGCTCGCCGAGGTTGTGGGTGATGCTGCCCGAGCCGACCAGCAGGATGCCTTCCCCGCGCAGTGCCGACAGTGCCTGGCCGACCTTCAGTTGCAGGGCGGGGCCGGCCTGGCTCGGCAGCGACACCTGGATCACCGGGATGTCTGCCGCCGGGTACATCAGCGACAGCGGCACCCAGGTGCCATGGTCGAAGGGGCGTTTGTCGTCCTGTTTGGCGCCCAGCAGGTCGGCAACCCGGCTGGCCAGGGCTGGCTCGCCCGGTGCCGGATACTGCACGGCATACAGGGCCGGCGGGAAGCCGTGAAAGTCATGCCAGGTCTGTGGCTGGGGGTTGCCCGTCACCAGCAGCTCGCGGCTCTCCCAGTGCGCCGATACCACCACAATTGCCTTCGGGCGGGGCAGGGCGCGGGCCAGTGTGGCCAGGGCCGGGCCGCTGGCGCCAGGTTGCAGGGCGAGCATGGGCGATCCGTGGGAGATGAACAGGCTGGGCAGCATGGCGAGTTCCTGGCAGGTAAGATGCTGTCATCTTCGGTCAGGAAACGATCGAGATCCAATATAAGTTTTTACGGCTAAATATCGAAAAACCGGGAGGAATCATGGAGCCAGCGTTCTGGCACAAGCGGTGGGCGGACAACCAGATCGGCTTTCACCAGCCCCAGGTGAACCCTTACCTGCAAGCGCACTGGCCGGCGCTGGGCCTTGCCGTCGGGGCCCAGGTGCTGGTGCCCTTGTGTGGCAAGAGCCTGGACCTGCTGTGGCTGGCTGCGCAGGGGTATCGAGTGCTTGGCGTCGAGCTGTCGCGGCGGGCGGTGGAAGACTTCTTTGCCGAGCATGGGCTGGAGGCCGAGGTTTCGCAGCGGGGCGCTTTCGAGGTGTGGCGCTGTGGCGAGATCGAGCTGTGGTGCGGGGATATCTTCGCGTTGAATGCCGAGGACGTGGCCGGCTGCACCGGGCTGTACGACCGGGCGGCGCTGATTGCCCTGCCGCCCCGGATGCGCGAGCGCTACATGGCGTTGCTGGATGATTTGCTACCCACGGCCAAGGGCTTGCTGGTGACGCTGGACTACGACCAGTCGTTGCTCGACGGGCCGCCGTTTTCTGTGGGGGATGGCGAGGTGCGTCAGGGGTTTGCGGCTTGGCAGGTCAACGAGGTCGAGGGACGGGAGATTCTGGACGAGAGCCCTAAGTTTATGAAGGCAGGTGTCGGAAGCTTGCTGGAGCGAGCATACAGCGTTCGGCGCTGAAGCCATCGCGGGGCAAGCCCGCTCCCACGATTCCCTAGCGCCACATCGCTCAGCGTGGGAGCGGGCTTGCCCCGCGATGAGGCCGGTATCGGCAATGAAAAAGGGCGACCGAAGTCGCCCTTTTCGCTCAAGCCCTGAATCAGCCGCGGCGACGCAGTGCGTCGATGCGGTCTTCCAGTGGCGGGTGGCTCATCAGCAGGCCGGCCAGGCCGTGCTTGAGGCCACCGTTGATGCCGAAGGCCTTCATGGTATCGGGCATGTGCACTGGCAGGCCCTGTTCGCTGCGCAGGCGCTGCAAGGCACCGATCATCGCGCCGGTACCGGCCAGGTGGGCGCCGGCTTCGTCGGCGCGGAACTCGCGGCGGCGCGAATACCACATGACGATGATGCTGGCGAGGATGCCCAGCACCAGCTCGGCGACGATGGTCGCCACGAAGTAGGCGATACCGTGGCCTTCTTCGTTCTTGAAGATCACCCGGTCGACGAAGTTGCCGATGATGCGGGCGAAGAACATCACGAAGGTGTTCACCACGCCTTGCACCAGCGCCATGGTAACCATGTCGCCATTGGCTACGTGGCCGATTTCGTGGGCCAGTACCGCGCGCACCTCATCGGGCGAGAAGCGCTCGAGCAGGCCTTGGGAAACGGCGACGAGCGCGTCGTTGCGGTTCCAGCCGGTGGCGAAGGCGTTGGCCTCGTAGGCCGGGAAGATACCCACTTCGGGCATCTTGATGCCGGCTTCGCGGGACAGCTCCTCGACGGTCTGCAGCAGCCACTGTTCGTGGCGGGTGCGCGGCTGGCTGATGATCTGGGTGCCGGTGCTCATCTTCGCCATCCACTTGGAGATGAACAGCGAGACCAGCGAACCTGCGAAACCGAACACGGCGCAGAAGACCAGCAACTGGCCCAGGTTGAGGTCAACCCCGTTGGCGGCCATGAACCCGTTGAAGCCGAACAGGCTCAGGGTAATGCTTGCAACCAGCACCACCGCGAGGTTGGTGGCTACAAACAACAGAATGCGCATCATGGTTGTCACGTTCTCCTGACGGATAAGATTGTTGCGTACTGCGGGGGTATATAAGGGGGAGGCCTGGCGGATTCAACCGGTCGACTATTTCAAACTGTGTACGCGGGGAGTATGGCAGAGGATGCCGCAGAGGCTGCGGGAGAGAGCGTTGCAGGATGTAAGAATGATCGCGGGGCAAGCCCGCTCCCACGATACGTGGGAGCGGGCTTGCCCCGCGATGGCATTACTGCGAATAGGTGCGCAGGAAGTTGCCGATGCGACCAATGGCCTGCTCCAGGTCATCCACCCGTGGCAGGGTGACGACGCGGAAGTGGTCCGGCCACGGCCAGTTGAACGCCGTGCCCTGGACGATCAGCAGCTTCTCCGAGAGCAGCAGGTCGAGGGCGAACTTCTCGTCGTTGAAGATCGGGCACACCTTGGGGTCGATGCGCGGGAACGCATACAGCGCGCCCATGGGCTTGACGCAGCTCACGCCGGGGATCTCGTTGAGCAGTTCATAGGTGCGGTTGCGCTGCTCCAGCAGGCGGCCAGGCGGCAGTACCAGGTCGTTGATGCTCTGGTAGCCGCCCAGGGCGGTCTGGATGGCGTGCTGGGCCGGCACGTTGGCGCACAGGCGCATGTTGGCCAGCATGTCGATGCCTTCGATATAGCTCTGGGCATGTTGCTTGGGGCCCGAGATGATCAGCCAGCCGGAACGGAAGCCTGCCACGCGGTACGACTTGGACAGGCCGTTGAAGGTCAAGCACAGAAGGTCCGGGGCCAGCGACGCGGTGCTGATGTGCACGGCCTCGTCGTAGAGGATCTTGTCGTAGATCTCGTCGGAGAACACCACCAGGTTGTGCTGGCGCGCCAGCTCCAGCATGCCCAGCAGCAGCTCCTTGGAGTACACGGCGCCGGTGGGGTTGTTCGGGTTGATGATCACCAGGGCCTTGGTGTTCGGGGTGATCTTGGCCTTGATGTCTTCAAGGTCGGGGAACCAGTCGGCCTGCTCGTCACACAGGTAATGCACCGGCTTGCCGCCGGCCAGGCTCACCGCGGCAGTCCACAGCGGGTAGTCGGGGGCCGGGATCAGCACTTCGTCGCCGTTGTTGAGCAGTGCCTGCATCGACATCACGATCAGCTCGGATACGCCGTTGCCGAGGTAGATGTCCTCGATGCCGACGCCTTCGATCTGCTTCTGCTGGCAGTACTGCATCACCGCCTTGCGCGCGCTGAACAGGCCTTTGGAGTCGCTGTAGCCCTGGGCGGTGGGCAAATTGCGGATCACGTCCTGGAGGATTTCGTCCGGCGCCTCGAAGCCAAACGGCGCCGGGTTGCCGATGTTCAGCTTGAGGATGCGGTGGCCTTCCTCTTCCAGGCGTTTGGCGTGCTTGAGCACCGGGCCGCGAATGTCGTAGCAGACATTGGCGAGCTTGTTCGATTTGCTGAACTGCATGATGGGATCCTGATTGGACAAGGCGCGGCGCGCCGCCGGTGAAAGGTTTGAAAAGGGCGAGGCGCATGCCAGACTGGCTGGCTTGGAAAGCCAACTAATATACGTTCCACCCGCGCCATAAATAAAGACGGTGCGAGGTGAAATTCAGCCTGCCGAGGTCCCTTCATGCAAAAGATCGACAAGACACTGGACGAGTGGCGCGCCATGCTCGACCCCGCCCAGTACCAGGTGTGCCGCCTCAAAGGCACCGAGCGGCCGTTCAGCGGCAAGTACAACAGCGAGCGGCGCGACGGCATCTACCACTGCATCTGCTGCGACCTGGCGCTGTTCGACGCCAAGGCCAAGTTCGACTCCGGCTGCGGCTGGCCGAGCTTTTACCAGCCAATCGAAGAGGCCGCGATGATCGAGATCCGCGACACCTCCCACGGCATGATCCGCACCGAAGTCACCTGTGCGCAATGCGACGCCCACTTGGGCCACGTGTTCCCCGACGGCCCGCCACCGACTGGCCTGCGTTACTGCATCAACTCGGTGTGCCTGGACCTCAAACCCCGCGACTGAAGGAGCAAACGCATGGCCGATGCATTGCTGGACATCCCCTGTGTCACCCTCGGTGGCGAGCAGAAAGTGCTGGGCGATTTCGCCGGCAAGGCGCTGCTGGTGGTCAACACTGCCAGCCAGTGCGGTTTCACCCCACAGTACAAGGGCCTGGAGCGCCTGTGGCAGGATTACCGCGAGCAGGGGCTGGTGGTGCTGGGCTTCCCCTGCAACCAGTTCGGCAAGCAGGAGCCGGGTGATGCCCGCGAGATCGCGCAGTTCTGCGAAGTCAATTTCGGCGTGAGCTTCCCGCTGTTTCGCAAGGTCGAGGTCAACGGCCCCGGCGCCCACCCGCTGTTCGCCGCGCTCAAGCAGCGTGCCCCGGGCATTTTGGGCTCGCAGAAGATCAAGTGGAACTTCACCAAGTTTCTGCTCGACCCGGCCACCGGCAAGGTCACTCGCTACGCGCCGACCACCAAGCCCCAGGCCCTGGAGGCCGACATCGAGCGTTTGCTCAAGCGTTGATCGGCACCCAGTGATCGATCAGCGCCAGTAACTCTTCGCGGCGGAACGGCTTGGCCAGGTAGTCGTTCATGCCGGCGGCGCGGCAGCGCTCGCGCTCCTCGGGCATGGCGTTGGCGGTCAGGGCGACGATGGGCAGTTCCGGCCAGCGTCCGCTCTGACGGATGCGCCGGCTGGCTTCGTAGCCGTCCATCACCGGCATGTTGCAGTCCATCAGCACCAGGTCGAAGGTTTCCTGCTCGAGGAACTCCAGGGCTTCGGCGCCCTGGGCGGCGACCTGCACCTGGCAGCCGAGCTTGGCCAGCATGCCTTTGGCCACCAGCTGGTTCACCGGGTTGTCCTCGACCAGCAGGATGCGCGCCCGACGCTCCTGTGCCATCGACACCTCATGGGACAGGGGTGCGTTGGCCTCGCCCTGCAGGGTGCGGCGCAGGGTGTGGTAGAGGGCGTTGCGTGCCAGGGGGCGGGCCAGTTGCTGCAGGGGGGCCAGTTGCGTGGCCTGCTCGCTGGGCAGGAAGCTGCCGTAGGCGGTCACCAGCAGGATGGGGGCCTGGATGCTTGGGCGCAGTGCCATTACAGGGTCCAGGTCATCGGTGATCAGCAGGTCGACCACCCCGGTGATTTCGCTGGCCGCCTCGATCCGCGCATAGTCCAGCCCCCAGCTAGGCAGCAGCCCCTGGAGCAGCTCGGCCAGGCCGCTGCCGGCATGGGTCAGGGCCACCACGCGCCCGGTCAGCGGCATCGGCGGGATCGCCTCGGTGTGGGCGGGCAGCGGCAGGTCGGCGCTGAAGCGGCTGCCAAAGCCGGTTTCGGACTGGATGTGCAGGCGGCCCTGCATGGCCTTGCACAGATTGTGGGTCAGGGTCAGGCCCAGGCCGGTGCCGCCGTACTGGCGGGTGATGCCCGCGCCAGCCTGGGTGAAGGGCTGGAAGATGCGCGCCTGGGCCTCCTCGGGGATGCCGATGCCGGTGTCGCTGACCTCCAGGCGCACGCCGCCGACGATGCTCGACAGGCGCAGGTCGACGCGCCCGAAGCGGGTGAACTTGAGCGCGTTGGACAGCAGGTTGCTGACGATCTGCCTGACCCGGGTGGGGTCGCCGAGCACGCTGCTGGGGAAGTTTGCGCTGATCAGGCAGGTCAGCTCGACGCTGGCCGCGGCGTTCTGCGACAGCAGGTTGGCGGTGTCTTCGAGCATTGCCCCAAGGTCGAAGGGGATGCGTTCGAGCTCAAGCTGGCCGGCGTCGAACTTGGACAGATCGAGTATGTCGTTGAGCAGTTCCACCAGCACCTTGCCCGAGTCGTGGGCGATCGACAGCTGCTGGCGTTGCTCGCCGGCCAGCGGGCTGTCCAGGGCCAGGGCGATCATGCCGAGCATGCCGTTGAGCGGTGTGCGGATCTCGTGGCTCATGTTGGCCAGGAAGGCCGCGCGCGCCTGGGCCATGCCCAGGGCACGCTGACGTGCTTCGTCGAGCTCCTGGTTGGACTGGCTCAGGCGGTTGTTGCTGGCCTTGAGCTCGTTGGTGCGGGCCGAGACGATGTCTTCCAGTTCGTTGAGGTATTGCGTCAGGCGGTTCTCGGCGTTGCGCCGCTGCTGGATCTCCGTGGCCATGCTGACGAACTGCTGGTTGGCGACCTTGACCAGCACGCCGATCTCGTCGTTTTCATGGCCCTTGGGGCAGTCCACCCGGGTTTGCCGCGGCGTGCGCGCATCGCCGCCGCTCAGGGCGCTGATCACCGTGACCAGCGGTTTGGTCAGCATCAGGTAGAACAGCGCCAGGAGGATGCCGGTGAGCACCAGACTGCGGGCGAAACCGTTGAGCAGGGTAACCCCGGCGCGGTCGAGGAAGCGCCCGCCGAAGGCAAAGGTGTCGACGTCCAGGTACAGGGTACCCAGGTACTCGCCGGGCATGTGGGCCAGGTACAGGCGGTCCTGGAACTGGCGCTGCTCGCCGAACAGGAAGTCCGACAGCGGTCGGTAGCGGCTTTCCAGCCTGGGGCGCTCGGTATCGGCCAGTACCGTGTCGTTGTTGTCGATCAGGCGGGCGCGTAGCAGCGCCGGGGATTTGAGCAGGCCGCCAGTGAGTTCCTGGGCCAGTTCGGTGTCGATGTTGTAGGCAATCCGTGAGGCGGTGTCGTGGCTGATCTTCAGCAGCGCCTGAATTTCACGGTTGATGGACGCGTCTTCGCTGGCATAATCGATGCCGATCTGGATGAGACTGAGCAATGTTCCCAGGATGAAGCCGACCAGGACTGTCAACCGGGCTTGCTTGTATGACAGGCGATTGGTGAACTTGATATCCATGGGTCCCAAGCCGGTGATGTGCTCCGTGCGCTGCGCAAGCATAGCCGATCAGCCCTGGCTGCTGGCGGGTCTGTCAAACATTCAGCCTTGACCGCCATCGCGGGGCAAGCCCGCTCCCACGTGCTCGAGAGCGCCTGCTCAATCACGGCGTGGGAGCGGGGTTGCCCCGCGATGGCGGTCCGACGCTCTCATTGCCTGCTTTCAGGAGCCATCATGGACGCCCGCCTTACCGCTTTTCTCGACCGCGCCGAATCCGTCCTCGCGCGCCTCGAACCCTTGCTGCCCGCCCCACGCCCGGACATCGACTGGTCGCAAACCCTCGCCGCCCGCTGGCAGCGCGATGGCCGCAGCGGCTACCTGATGCCGCTTGAGGTCAGCCTCGACATCCGCCTGTCCGACCTGATCGGCGTCGATCAGCAGCGCGACCAGTTGGGCCGCAACACCCACCAGTTCATCAACGGCATGCCGGCCAACCACGCCTTGCTGTGGGGCTCGCGCGGCACCGGCAAGTCGTCGCTGGTGCGTGCGCTTTTGGCCGAACACGCAGGCCATGGCCTGCGCCTGATCGAAATCGAGCGCGACCACCTGGCCGACCTGCCGCGGGTGGTGGAGCAACTGCAAAAGCTCGAACAGCGCTTCATCCTGTTCTGCGACGACCTCTCGTTCGAAGCCGGGGAGGGCGACTACCGGGTGCTCAAGAGCGTGCTCGACGGCTCGCTGGAGCAGGCCCCGGACAACGTGCTGCTGTACGCCACCTCCAACCGCCGCCACCTGGTGCCGGAAAAACAGAGCGACAACGAAAACTGGAAGATGGTCGACGGCGAGTTGCACCCCAACGAAGCGGTGGAAGACAAGATTGCCTTGTCCGACCGTTTCGGCCTCTGGCTGTCGTTCTACCCGTTCAGCCAGGAGCACTTCCTCAATGTGGTCGAACACTGGATCGGCCAGTTGGCGCGCCCGGCCGGGTTGTGCTGGGAACGTACCGAAGCACTGGATATTCTCGCCGTGCGCTGGGCCACCGGCCGCGGCAACCGTAATGGCCGTTGTGCCTATCAGTTCGCCCGCTACTGGGTCGGGCTGCAATTGCTGGAGCAGAAATAAATGATCGACCTCAACGCCAGTGGCCAGGGCCTCGACGGCTACGCCCTGCTGGCCGCGCAAGTGCAGGCGCTGTTCGCCGACGAGCGTGATTTCATCGCCAACGCCGCGCAGTTCTCGGCCTTCCTGTACAACCAGGTGGACGACCTGAACTGGGCCGGCTTTTACCTCAACCGCAACGAGCAGTTGGTGCTCGGGCCGTTCCAGGGCCAGGTAGCGTGCGTGCGCATCCCGTTCGGCAAGGGCGTGTGCGGCGCGGCGGCGGCCACCCGCCAGACCCAGCGGGTCGAGGATGTGCATGCCTTCCCCGGGCATATCGCCTGCGACAGTGCGTCGAACAGCGAGCTGGTGATCCCGTTGCTCAAGGACGGGCGATTGATCGGGGTGCTTGACCTGGACAGCCCTAAGCTTGGGCGTTTCAGCGAGGCCGACCAGGCCGGGCTGGAGCACCTGGCGGCGATCTTCCTGGAATTGACCGATTGCTGAAATGAACAAAGGGGCCTGCGAAGGCCCCTTTGTCTTTGTGCTGTCCCCCTTGCAGGGTTGGATCAGTCGTAGATGACCCGCTTCTTCCAGGTCTCGTCCTCGTCGGTCTTCAGGCCTTCGGTCAGTGCGTTCTGGTCGTCCGCTGCCGGCTCCATCTGGTCCAGTACCTGGGCGTTCGCCCGGTTCAGCAGCTTCTCCATATAGGTGAGCTGCTCTTCATACTGTTTAGGTTCGGGCTGCTTGCGCAGGTACTGCACGCCACGCTCGAAGGCCAGCCGCGCCTGGCCCGGCTGGTTCTGCTGCAGCGCCTGCTGGCCCAGGTTGTTGAAGAACTCGATATGCAGCAGCACCAGGATGTGGCGGATCTCCTTGACCCAGTACTTGCCCTCGTTGGTGGCCAGGAAGCCTTCCTGGGTGGCGCGCACGATCTGGTTGTGCAGCAGCTCCAGCAGGAAGCGCACGTCCTTGGCCTTGACTTCGGTGTGGATAGGCGAGGGCGGGTTGCCGACCGGGATCTTGTCGCCCTGGGCGATCAGGCCTTCAAGTTCGGCGATGCGCGCCTTGAGCTCGGCGCTGTGCTTGTCCAGGGCCAGCTGGCGCTGGTTGAGGTTGAGTTCCAGGCGGGTCAGAAGCAGCTTGAGCGCCGGGGTCATGAACTGGCCGGGGAAAGTTTCGGTGATTTCACCGCAGCGGCGCAGGCGGTCGGCCAGTTCCACCTTGAGCCGAGCACGTTCGAGCTTGTTGTTCTCGACCACGTTGTTGAGGTAGCCGATCACGATCAGCAATGCGATACCCGCAACGATAAGCAGGGTGATCAGAAGTGGTGTCACCGTAAACGCCTCATGAAGAAGTTTTGCATCTGTCGAGAGTGTAGTGAGTTCGCTGAAAAGCGAACAGTGCAGCCTGGCGGACAGCGTTGGTGCGTGCTGTTCGCGGTCGGCCACAGGTACTGCTTATATGTCGGCCGCAGTCTGGATTTCTCCAGATGCTGGCGCATTGCCATGAGCTTGCCGGGCTACCGTCAGAAAATCAACGCCAATCCCTGGGCGCACCTGTCAGCACCTTATAGGAAAGCGGGAAGTCATTGATTTAAATAAATTTCTACAAAGGGGTTGACGGCTTTCCATGGCATCCATAGAATGCGCGCCACTTGCAGCGTAAAGCACACAGCGGAACGCGGCAGGGAGTGAAGATGTAGCTGTGTCCCCTTCGTCTAGTGGCCTAGGACACCGCCCTTTCACGGCGGTAACAGGGGTTCGAGTCCCCTAGGGGACGCCAAT